>JBBJNX010000112.1:0-6802 GCA_037721115.1 Candidatus Limnocylindria bacterium | reverse complement strand
GAGCCCGAGATCGTGCTGGCGTTGCTGTTGCCACCGATTCTCTTTTCGGCCGCGTTCTTCCCATCGCCGCGCGATCTGTGGCGCAACGTTCGACCGATCACCCTCCTTGCCGTGGGTCTCGTCTTCACCACGACGCTGGCCGTCGCGACGGTGGTCATGGCGGTCGCCCCGCAGGTTGGCTGGCCCGTTGCCATCGCGCTGGGCGCCATCGTTTCGCCACCCGACGCGATCGCGGCCACTTCGATCGCCCGTCGCCTCAACCTGCCCCGCCGCCTGGTGGTCATCTTCGAAGGCGAGAGCCTGGTCAATGACGCCACAGCGCTGACGACGTATCGGTTGGCGGTGGCGGCGTCCGTCGGCACGGGAGCGATTGATGTCGGCGGCGCCGCGATCAGCTTCGTCAGCGTCGCCGTCGGCGGCGTGATCGTCGGGCTCATCGTCGGGTGGGTGGCGGCGTGGCTCCTATCACTCCTCGAGGACCCGCCGGTCGAGGTCCTGGTGAGCCTGCTCATCCCGTTCGCCGCCTATCTGCCGGCCGAGACGCTCGGCGTTTCCGGCGTGCTGGCCACGGTGGCCGCAGGACTGCTCGTCGGCTCCAGGGCAACACGCGTGATGGGCTCCGACACGCGGCTGCTCGGGGCGTCGACATGGAAGATGGTGATATTCGTGGTCAACGGCATGGCGTTCTTGCTCATCGGCCTCCAGCTGCCGACAGTGACCTCGGACATCGACGGCTATCAGCTTGGCGATCATCGGCATGGCAGCTGCGGTATCGCTGACCGTCATTCTGGTCAGGCTTGCGTGGGTCTACCCGGCCACGTACGTCCCGCGTTGGCTCTTCCCATCGTTGGCTCGACGCGACCCCGCTCCACCAATCGGAGTCCCGCTGATCCTTGGGTGGGGCGGCATGCGCGGTGCGGTATCCCTGGCCGCGGCTCTGGCGCTGCCGTTACAGACAGATGCCGGCGACCCGCTACCGGGCCGTGGCCTCGTCATCTTCCTCGCGTTCAGCGTCATCCTCGTCACGCTCATCGGCCAGGGCCTCACGTTACCTGCGCTCATCCGTGCGTTGGGCGGGGTCGATGATGGCGCGACCGAGCACGAGGAGATCCATGCTCGGACGGTCGCCACCGAGGCGGCGCTCGTCCGGCTCGAGGAGCTACGCGGTGAAGTTCCGAGCCACGCCCCGTTGATCGATCAGCTCCGGGAGCGGTACACGCATCGCACCGAGCATCTCGTCCATGATCATGCCGATGGGCGGTTTATGAGCTTGGATGACCGGAGCCCCGAAGCAATGGAGGAGATGGAGCATGACGAGATCCGCCGCGCGGTGATCTCGGCCGAGCGGGTCGCCGTAATCGCGCTGCGCGACCGCGGCGAGATCAGCGATGACGCGCTGCGCACGGTCGAGCGCGACCTGGATCTCGACGAGCTGCGGCGCGAAGCATGAGCGGCCCCGATCAACGCCCGGGGTGAAAGAGTTGCTCCCCGGCCTCGACTCGGAAGGCCAACCGGTTCGCGGCCCATGGCAGCGGACACGTCGCGTACGGGCTAAAGACACAGGGCGGGTTGTAGGCCCGGTTGAAGTCGATGATGACCTTCCCGTCCGCGTCGGGCACGCTCGTGTACAGGAACCGGCCGCCACCATACGTCTCGTGACGATTGGTGGCATCGGCGAAGACGAGCCACAGGTCGCCGGAGTCGCCGCCCTTGAGCGCCTGAAGCCGATGCGTCACTCCGCCAACCTCGAAAAGCACCTCGCCCGGAGACTCCTGTTCGTCGTCGGTACCGAGTACGTCGGGCACTCGGATGTTCCGTCCGGGCGTGGGTTCGAATTGGCTCTCGAAGCGCCAGGTGGCGTCGACCGGCCAATGATCGATCTCCTCGAAGTCCTGTCGTGCTCGCGACGCCAGGTCCCACGTTCGCACTGCCATACGACCTCCGCGCTCGATGACGCACAGGCGCAGCGACCCCAGCTCGAGCATGGTGGCCTCACCCTGCTGGTCGGTGACGAGGCGAAGATCGCCCGCCCGTCCGTAGCCGGCCGTGAACGATCCGCTGGCAATCAGGGTTCCACCGTCGATTGTGATGGTCCCGGCACGGGCCGGTCCGTTCGGCAGGACGACGTCGCCGGCTGGATCGGTTCCGAGGACATTGACGCCCGGCTTCAACCACTCCAGACCGGCGAGCGTCAACCAGCCGATGTCCCGCCGCAGGGCCGCGTAGCGCCCCGACCGCCAGGCTTCCACCGCATCGCGATGGGCATCCGTGTCAGTCAACGCGCGGGCAGGAAGATCAACGTGGGACTTGCGCCGGGACAAATCCTCACGTACGTCGCCGGCCCGCCGGTGACCGGATTCACCTGGACCAGCCGTCCTGCGGCGCCGGTGCCATCGAGCGCCACCGCGATCGGTCCCTCACCGAAGCGGGCGAGGCAGGCGGCCGCATGACCCTCGGTGGTCGGCTCGGCCAGGATCAGCTCGCTGCGACCCAGCGTCATACGGGAGCAGCGTGCGCCCAGGATCTCGTCTGCGCCGACGTCATGCCACGCGCCGGGCAGCGCGGGCGCGAGATCCGCCTTCGCGCGTTCAGCGTCGACGGTCGCCACCACGAGACCACGCGGCGCCTCGGTCCAATCATCGATTGGTCGCGGAAAGAGGCCGTAGCGCGCATCGTCGGCGGCCGGAACATTGAGCAGCTGCGTCGGAGCGGAGCGCACGCCCCACCACAGGACGCGTGCCTCGTCTGCCGGCTCGGCGTACAGCCACTGAGGAAACATCGTCGTGCCACCCTCGCGCAGGATTCGGTTCAGGTTTCCCTGGTCCGGCACAGCAATCCGCACATGGCTGACCTCAGGCATGGTCAGTCATGCGCCGTGTGGGGGCGAAGGTTGGCGAACCCGGCGGTGCGCTCGTAGGCATCGGCGACACGCAGGACGCTCGATTCGTCGAAGGCGCGGCCGATGACCTGCAGCCCGACCGGCAGCCCCTCGGAGAGGCCACACGGGACGCTGATGCCCGGCAACCCCGCGATATTGACCGGCAGCGTGCACGCATCATTGAGGTACATGGCCAAGGGGTCGTCAACCTTTGCACCGATCTTGAACGCGACGTTCGGGGAGGTTGGTGCAAGGATGGCGTCGACGGTCGCGAGGACCTCGTCGAACTCGGCCTTGATCAGCGTGCGCACCTGCTGCGCCTTCACGTAGTAGGCGTCGTAGTACCCGGCCGACAGGGCGTACGTGCCGAGCATGATCCGCCGCTTTACCTCAGCGCCGAACCCGGCCCCACGGGTCTGGGCGTAGTTCTCCCACAGCTCGTCAGCGGCCGCCGAGACGCCGTAACGAACGCCATCGAAGCGAGCGAGATTCGCCGATGCCTCAGCCGGGGCGATGATGTAATACGTGGCCAGGCCGTAGTCGGTATGCGGCAGGTCGACGTCCACGATCTCGGCACCGAGCCCGCGCAACGTGTCGATGGCCGCCCGCACGGCCGTTTCGACACCGGGTTCCATGCCGGGCACGAAGTATTCGTGCGGGACCCCCAGGCGCATGCCCGTCACGTCTCCGGTCAGCGTGGCCGCGTAGTCGGGCACCGGCGTGTCGACGCTCGTCGAGTCTCGTGGATCGTGGCCTGCGAGCGCATGCAGCACGAGTGCAACGTCCCGCACGGATCGAGCGAAGGGGCCGCACTGGTCAAGGCTGGAGGCGAAGGCGATCATCCCCCATCGGCTCACCCGCCCGTAGGTGGGCTTCATGCCGACCGTGCCGGTCAACGATGCCGGCTGGCGGATGCTGCCGCCCGTATCGGTCCCGAGCGCGAAGACGGCCTGCCCGCCGGCAACCGCGGTGGACGAGCCACCCGAGGACCCACCGGGCACGGTCGTCTCGTCCCACGGGTTGCGGACCGGCCCGTATGCGCTGTTCTCGTTGCTTGAGCCCATCGCAAACTCGTCGCAGTTCGTCTTGCCGAGCAGAACCGCGCCGGCGGCTTCAATCCGCTCCTGTGCGGACGATGCGAATGGCGACCGATACCCCGCAAGGATGCGGGAGCCTGCGGTCGTCGGCAGCCCACCGGGCAACGGATTACCATCGAAATCGAGAGCGCGGGTGACGAAGATGTCCTTGAGCGCATACGGGATGCCGAGCAACGGTCGGTCGGTTCCCTCGCCGCGCGCCAGCGCCGCATCTGCCTCATCGGCCGCCCTTCGGGCCCCGTCCGCGTCGATGGCCAGAAAGCTGTTCAGACGCGCCGCGTCTCGGTCGATGCGCTCCAGGCTGGCGTCGGTCAGCTCTCGTGAACTGAGCTGTCCGGTTCGCAGGAGGGCGCCCAACTCGGTCATCGTGCGATCGGCGATCGGAAGCGTCACCGTGAGCTGTTCCTGGATGACCCCAACCGGCGGCTTTCCTGCCGAATTCTCATCCGGTGAAAGTTAACTTCTTTCGCGAGGCCGATGCGAGATTGCCCGGGCGCGATATACCGATATTTAGAGGTATTCCGGAGGGAGGACGGCGCCATCTCCGGTCCACAAGTCGACATAACGGTCTGGTGGTGAGAATCAGATAGGAACGCGCGAAACGCCACCAGTCAGCGCCCCTCACGCAGGACGGTGGGCACGCGCAGGAACGGATCGTCGCGCAGCGGAGCGTTGGCGAGGGCGGCGTCCCGCGTCAGTCCCGAAACTACTTCGTCCTCACGCATCACGTTCTCGAGCTGGATGACCGATGCCGTCGGGCCCACGTGCGAGGTGTCGACGTCGCGCAGCGTCTCGATCGCGTCGAGGATATTCGACAGCTGCGTCTGCATGCGGTCGACCTCGTCATCGGTCAGGTGAAGGCGCGCAAGGTGAGCGACGTGCTGGACGTCGTCGCGGCTGATGGTTGCCATGCACCGATGGTAGCGCCATCTGGCAGCATTGCGCCGATGACCACCAAGGCGCATCCGATCCCCGGCGGGCGAATCGAGGCGTTCTCGCTCACCGGAGGCGACGGGGTACCGCTCGTCGTCCTGGGTGGCGTCGAGACCGGGTTCCGACCGCTGGCCGGCACCGAGCAGGTGCTGTCGCGGCGGTGGGCGGGGCGCAGGCAGCGCCGTACGGTCACCATCCTGAGCCGCCCGCTCCCCGACGATACCGCCGACGCCGATCGGATCATGCATCCGCGGGTCATTGCCGACGGCGTGGCGAGCACGCTGCGCACCCTTGGCCTTGGCCCTGTCGCCATCGAGGCCGAATCGGGCGGCGGTCGAATCAGCCTCTGGTTGACCGTGGATCATCCGGAGCTCGTCGACCGCCTGGTGCTGGCGGCGGTCTCCTCCGAGACGCCCTCGAATTCGCCGATGGCCGAGCGCATGGGCCGATGGATCACCCTCGCGGAGGCCGGCGATTGGGGCACGTTCTTCGCGATGATGGCGCAGCAGATGAAGGCCGCCGCCGAGACCGAGGCCGGTGCCTTCGGCGCCGCGGCGCGCCTTCAGCCGCGACCCGCGACGCCGGAACGATTCATCGGCGAGCTGAAGGCCACGCTCGACTCGAGCTCGTTCGTGACCGATCGGCTTGGCGAGATCGACGCGCCAACGCTCGTCCTGGCTGGCGAGCTCGACCAGGTCGTCCCGCTCGCCTCGACGCGGCTAGTCGCCGATCGCATCCACGCTGCCCGCCTGCTGACCGATCCCGATTGCGGACACACCGTGCGGAGCTCGTTCGCCCGCTATGACGAGCACGTCGAGGCATTCCTGGCCGAGGGTGACCGATGAGCTCGGTCGCCGAGCCCGGCGATCGGTGGAAGCAGCTCGCGGTCCTGGCGGCCGCGGTGCTCCTTGCCCTGGTGCCGTGGTTCAGTGCCGCATCGGTCGCGCCGCTCATCGCGGCCGAGTGGGAGATCAGCCGGCTCGAGACGGCACTGTTGACGGTCGCCGTGCAGTTGGGATTCGTGGTGGGGGCCCTCGCCATCGCCTTCAGCGGTGCGGCGGACGTCATCCCGGCCCGCCGGCTGATTGCCGGCGGCGCGCTGCTGGCCGCCGCATCCAACGCCGCATTCGGGCTGCTCGCCGTCGACCTCGTAACGGCGCTTCCCCTGCGTGCGCTGAGCGGCGCTGGGATTGCCGCCGTCTACCCGGTTCCGTGGCGGACGCGGCCTGGCGGTCGGAGTCCTCACCGGCGCCATCACCCTCGGTTCGGCTCTGCCGCACCTGCTCCGCGCCGGCGGCGCCGTCGCCGATCTCGACTGGCGAGTGGTCGTGCTCACTGCCACCGTGCCCTGCCTGGTGGCCGTACCGCTGGCCTGGTGGGGTGTGCGCGACGGGCCGATGTCGACGCCGGCTGCTCGGCTGAGCCTGCGCATGGCCCGAACTGCCCTCGGTGAGCGCAGCGTCCAGCTCGCCAACCTCGGTTATCTCGGCCATATGTGGGAGCTGTACGCCATGTGGACCTGGGTGCCGGCCTTCATCGCCGCCAGCCTCGCCATCTCCGGGAACGTTGACGCCGAGAGCGCCAGCGCCGTCGCGTTCCTGGTCGTGGCGGCGGGCGCCGTCGGGTGCATCGGAGCTGGCGCCCTTGCGGATCGTTTCGGTCGCACAACGCTCACGATTGCGGCCATGGCCGGATCGGGCTCGAGCGCGGTCGTGGCCGGGCTGTTATTCGGCGCACCAACCGCCGTTGTACTCGTGGTGGTGGTCATCTGGGGCATCAGCGTGGTCGCCGATTCCGCGCAGTTCTCAACCGCCGTCAGCGAGCTCGCGCCGCCCGGCACCGCCGGATCCGCCCTGGCACTCCAAACTGCCGCCGGATTCCTCCTCACCGGGAT
>JBBJNX010000111.1:0-6814 GCA_037721115.1 Candidatus Limnocylindria bacterium | reverse complement strand
CGTGGGGATGTAGCTCAGCTGGGAGAGCACTGCGTTCGCATCGCAGGGGTCAGGGGTTCGAGTCCCCTCATCTCCACCACTTGTTCGAAGTTCCAACGAGCCGTTCCTTCTGCCGGTTCACCTCGCGGCGCTGGGCGTCAGTCTCGGCGTCGATGCGGTCGAAGTCCAGCAGGGCTCGCATAGGGGCGCGGACCTGCTCCTCCCAGACCGGCTTGTGCGCATCCGAGAACGACTTCGAGTTGTCTTTCTCTAGTTCCTCGAAGAAGGTGAACAGCTCGGGCGGGAACCCCCGGAAATCTTTCATTTCCTGCTCCTAGCTGTGCCCCGGTCGTGCTCCAGGGCGACACCGATCCAGAAGGACAGTCGTTCGTCGCTGGTGATCGATTCCGCAGAGACCGAGATCCAGCCAGGCCCCATGGTCCGTCCGGCTCCCATCTCGGCCGGCGCTGCTCCGGGTAGCTCGGCGAGTTCGTCGTGTCGTTCGGGGGCGATGCGGATCAGCAGGTCGCCGGCTGCGAGAGCGCTGGCTATCATCTTGTCGTTCACCATGAACGACCGGCCACCGAACATCGACACCTCACGGGTGGACGGCTCGTCAGCGAGCGATGCGCGCACACGTTCGATCAGCTCGGCTTGCTGCTGCTTCATGGTCGCGGTTCGGTCATACGTCACTGGGCGGACCGAAGGAGAGGCGGTCGAAGACGAGCACGCTCTCAGCGATCCTCCCGTCCCGGACGGTGAAGTACTCCGCGGCCGGTGCCGTCGTGGTCGCGTCGGTCTGCGGGTAGTAGAACAGTGCGACACGATCCCCGTCGGCGAAGCTGGCGATATCGGCCAGGCCAGTCAGGGCGGGCGCGAAGCCAGCGATGAACTTGCGGTATGCCTCCTTGCCGGTGAGGTCTTCTCCCGGCGCGCGGCAGGTGATGTCGTCGGCCACCCAGATCATCGCCCGGTCGACATCGCCGCTCGTCCAAGCGCGGTGATAGTCCTGCACGATCGCGAGTGCGGATGTCCGTGTCATGGTGTGCTCCTTCATCGTTGGTCGCGGACGGTTCACCCGTTGACCGGGCGCCAATCGTCGGGACCGGCGTCCCCGCCCGGCGCGGCGACGCGCAGCCGCGGGAGGAAGTGGGCCCAGCCGTCCGCGTGGCCCTCCAGCTCAGTCTCGGGAAGTCCGGAATGGATGAGGTCGACCCGCGTCCCGCGTTCGATGGCAGTGAGCCTGAACTCGACAGTGGATGCTCCTGCCGGAAGGTCGGCACTTCCGGCGACGCCCCACGAGACGACCACACGCGTGGGACGTTCGACGTGCAGGTACTCGCCTCTGATCGCGTACCCGGCGATATCGACCGCGAAGCCTCCCCCAGGGTGTGGATCGAGCTGAGCATGCTGGCCCATCCACGCCGTCATGCCCGCCTCGGTGGTCAGATAGTCGAAGACCGTGCCAGGTGATGCGTCGATCTCGATCGAGGTCGCGTACTCAGCCACGATCATCCGCTTCCTGTGACTCGATGACTGCCTTGAGCGCCAAGAGCTTCGTTGGCCAAAAGTCGTCCAAGTAGGCCCGTACAGCGGCTAGCCCGTCGGTGTTGACAGCGAACAAGTGGCGCGTGCCATCACGCGTGCCGGTCGCAAGTCCAGCAGCACGCAGCACGCCCAGGTGATGCGACGTCGTCTGCTGCGACAGGCCGACCTCCTCGGCGATGAAACCTACCGGACGCGGCTCTGAGCGGATCGCGGTCAGGATCGCCCGACGATTCGCGTCAGCCAGCGCACGGAGTGCCAGGTCGAGGTCGGTAGCAGGTTCAGCGGCCATGACTGTCCTCTCGGTGGACTACCAAGGTATCCTAACACAAGTAGTCACTTGTACTTATCTAGATGAGTGGGATGGTGCCGTGTCCGCCGCATGGTGGAGAGATATCAGGGAAGTGCCCGTGACCAGCGCGCTCGCAAGCGGGGGCGAAGTTGGAACTCTTGAAACTCGCAGCATCCCGTCTCGCGAGATCTGACCTTGAGCGACGGCTAGCATCGGACGGTGACCATCGACCTTGACCATGCGCTGCTGACGCGCATCGCGCAGCAAGCGCTCGACGCGCCGGAAGCGACGCTCCTGGACCACGCGGTGCTTCCGCTCGACTACGACGCCTATCTTCCCGGTCGGACGGCCTCCCGGGTCACCGGCCATGCCGCCGTAGGAGGACGAACGGTGCCCTGGTCGGCCGTCCTCAAGTGGACGGACTCGCCGGCCAAGACGCCCAAGGCGCCTATCGAGCGCGCTCGTCGCGAAGCCCTCGCCTACAGCTCGGGTCTCCTGGATCTCGCCGGAGGACTGCGCGTCCCGCAGGCCTACGAGATCGACCTGGTCGAGGACGGCCACGTCTCACTGTGGCTCGAGGACATCCACGCGACCGACGACCAGCAGTGGCTGCTCGAGATGTACGCCACCGCGGCGTACGCGCTGGGCGGCTTCAACGGCACGTTCCTCGTGCGACCCCTTCCCGATCGACCCTGGCTCGTCACCGACTGGGCGGCGCGGCAGAGCGAGCCGGTCGACATGGCGGTCGCTCTCGCGGATATCGCGCGCCACGCGTCGGACGACCGTGCCCGGCGTGCCCTCGGCGACGACATCGGGCAGCGAGCGGCGCTCATGCTCAAGGACCAGACGCGCTTCATCGCGGACCTGGCGCGACTCCCACAGACGCTCTGCCACCACGACGCGGCTCGCTCGAATCTCATCGCGCGTCGGCGGGAGGACGGCGCGACCGAGATGGTGGCCATCGACTGGGAGTCGACAGGACCCGGCGCAGTCGGCGCGGAGATCGCCACGCTCGTCTCCGCCAGCCTGCGGAAGGGCGACTTCCCGGCTGACCGCGCAGCGGAGCTCGACGCCGTCGTCGTGGACGCCTACGTCACTGGCCTGCGCGATGCCGGCTGGTCCGGCGATCCCCGTACCGTTCGCGTGGGTTACGTGATGAGCTTGGCGCTGCGCTGTTGGTTCGTCCGCGACACGCTCCGGAACGTGACCGATCCCGACGCACGACCGGTCTTCGGCCGCGCACTTGACGTCCCGGCCGAAGACGTGCTCCAAGCCTTCGTCCTCGTCAGCCGGTTCCTGCTCGACCGAACCGACGAGGCACGCTCTCTCGCGAAGACGCTCCTGCCCCGGTGACCGGGTAACCGCTCACACGCGCGCCCGTCAGTAGTTCCGATCGACCGCCGCGCGGGCCACCTTCACCGCGATGCTGCCGCCCGGGATGAGCAGGCCGGCCGTGTCGGCGCCGATGTCGAAGAGCGATTCGCGGCTGACCATCCGCTTCAGGCGCGGCATCAGCGACTGCCCCTGGCGGACCTGGCCGGTCAGGCCGTCGATCTCCACCACGCCGCGCTTGTCCTTGGGCGCCCAGAGGAACTCGTAGGCATACACCGGCTGGTAATAGAGATCGGTCTTCTCAAGGACCAGTGACTCCTCCTCGACCGAGTCGGCCTGCACCGGCTTCATCATCTCGCCCAGCAGCTTGCGCACCACGAACGAGGCGCGCTGCTCGGGCGGCACGACGATGGTCTCGTCGGCACCCAGGGTGGTCGGGTCCGTCACCTCGGACGAGGGTCCGGTGATCATGGCCTGGGCATCGGCCACCGGCGCGCCGCTCACGCCGTCACTGAACACCTGGTGGGCGAATTCGTCGAGGCAGCTCTCCAGGACCGAGATGGTGAAGCTGGGCGCCGCCTTGGTCGAGCCCTGCACCGGGTACGTGGAGCCGTTGACCGTCACCTCGCGCACTTCGGGCGCGCTGGCTGGCACGGCGTAGTCGCGCGTCCGCTGGTACACATACCGGGCTCGTGCCGCTGCGTGCCAGAAGGGCTCCAGGCGTCGCTGCGCCTCGACCACGGTGATGTCCTCGGGCTTTGGCCGCTGCAGCAGGTTGCCCAGGCTGCCCCCGAACGCCTGGGTACGCCGGTCCATGGCCCGCTGACGGATCTCGTCGGGCGATAGACGTTCCTGGAGCAGGAAGATCCGTTCCGGCGCCAGCTGGATATCCATTTCTTGCTCCCTGTCCTTCGCTGACCAGTGCTACGTGCTTGAGCGAACCCATCATCGGGCACTGACACCCCGCGCGAAACCCCCATGTGCCCGACCCTCGGCCCCTGCTACCCCTCCGACAGCAACCGGGGCAGCTGGCGCATGTCGTCGAACACCACGGTGCCCGGCCCCGCCAGCCGCTCGGGAGCGGTCAACCCTCCCCCGTAGGCGAAGGCGCGCATCCCCGCTGCACGGGCCGCCTCCACGCCGTAGCGACTGTCCTCGACCACGGCACATGCGGTCGGCTCGACGCCCATCACCGCCGCCGCATGCAGGAACAAGTCCGGTGCCGGCTTGCCATGCGCGACCTCCGTGGCGCTGAAGATGCGCCCGTCGAAGCGATCCCAGAGCCCAGTCAGGCCCAAGGTGAAGCGCATCTTCTCGTGGCCACCGCTGGAAGCTACACAGGTCAGCGTGTCGATCGCATCCAGTGCGTCCAGCGCCTCCACGACCCCGTCGACCGGCTTCAGATGGAGCGCGAAGGCGTTGCGATAGCGCTGCTGGAAGCCGTCCTCCCAGTCAGTATCGAGCGACCGTCCCAGGTAGGCCTCGATCTCCGCGACCATGAAGTCGTGCGTGCGGCCCATGAAACGCTCGACCACCTCCTCGTGGGTAAGACTCCAGCCGAGCTCAGCCAGGACCTCCGTGTCCACCCGCATGGACAGATGTTCCGAATCGACCAGGACGCCATCGCAGTCGAGGATCACCAGCTCGAAGGGGATCGTCACTCGCGCAGCCTAGCGGCGCTTGACGGCACGGCCAATATCAGCGATGTGGAGACGGAGCACCTGGAAACAGCGCCGGACCGTCGCTGACCTGCTGGACCATGCACGGACGGCACTCGACCGGCTCACGCCGGATGAGGTGTCGTCGGCCCTGGAACGGGGCGCGGTCCTGGTCGATACCCGCTGCCAGGATCAGCGCGTGGCGGCAGGCATCATCCCGGGATCCATCCATGTGCCGCTGTCGGTCCTGCCCTGGCGAGCGGACCCGTCGTCGGACCGTAGGCCATGGGCGCAGCCTTCGCTTCGGCGGGCGTGGCGGGGAGGGCCGCGGGCTGCCGGCGCTCCTCCGGGCGGACCGTATAGCCGGGCATACCCGTCGCGGTCGTATCGAACGAGATGTTGGCGCGCTCGGTGGCCAGGTTGACGCTTACCTCCGTCACGCCGGGCACCTTGGCCACGTGTCGCTCGATGCGCCGCACGCAGCTGGCACAAGTCATGACCGCGCCGTCACCGCCCTCGGCCGCGCTAGCGGGGCCTGGCACCGGAGGGAACAGGGACGCAGCTCTCGCAGTCGCGGGAGCGCGTGCGCAGGCGCCATACCAGTGTCCCGGCCAGGAGCGCCACCGAAGCGGCCCCGATGAGTGGCTGCAATGGGGCGAAGATGTTCAGCGCTCCGCTCACGCCGAGCGTCGCCACCACGACCTTGTTGCAGATGGGGCAGCCGATGGCAAGGAATGCCGCGATGCCGCCCGCGGTCATCCGTCCACCGCCTGAAGCGGCGTGGATATCGACCGCCCGGGCTGGTGGCTTGGCCAGGTAGGTCGCCGCCAGGAGGCCCATGAGGGGCGCGGACGCGAGCCACACCACGAGATTGACCGGCTCGGTCGGTGTCATCCGTCCGAAGAAGGGATTGGGGATCACCGCGGTAGGTATCCCGAGAACGAGTGCCGCGCCGATCGTTCCCAGGATGGCCACGATCCAGAAGCGCTGGTCGAGTCCCGAGCGGTCCGATAGAGCTGTCACGCGTCTGCTCCTGATGTCACGGGTGATGAGGGTAGATGCCGGGCGTCACGACGTCGGGGGCCCTTCGAAGCTGCCTTGTGGGATGCTACGACACCCCTGTCGTAACGGGGTTCGGGACGGCAAAGAGGCAGAGCACCATGAATATCCGATTCCGCGCGCCGCTGCTTGGCGCCGCACTCATCATCAGCCTGACCGCCTGCGCCGGTGCCGGAGGGCCTGCTGGCTCTCCGTCCGGCGCGCCCAGCGCCAGCGCACCGGCGGGCGCCTCGCAGGCAGCCGCCAGCCCCTTCGATCAGGCCTTCATCGACATGATGGTCCCCCACCACCAGTCGGCCAGCGAGATGGCCAAGCTGGCGCAGGACCGGGCGGAGCACGAGGAGCTGAAGACCCTGGCCGGGGAGATCATCGAGGCCCAGGAGGCCGAGATCGCCCAGATGAAGTCCTGGCGTGAGGAGTGGTTCGGAAGTGCCGAGACGCCGCCCATGGACGCCATGCCGATGCTGCCGGGCATGGACATGGAAGGCAAGGGCATGGGCGACGGGGCGACCATGGACATGACCATGGACATCGAGGAGCTGCGCGACGCCGGGCCCTTCGACCTGGCCTTCATCGGGGCCATGATCCCGCACCACCAGTCGGCTATCGAGGCCGGCCAGATCGCTCTCGAGGAGTCCCAGAACCCGGACATCCGCTCGCTCGCGGAGGGGATCATCAGCTCGCAGCAGGCCGAGATCGAGCAGATGACCGAGTGGCGCAGCGAGTGGTACCCCGACGAGTCCTAGAGCAGGACGTGACAGACGACGGTGATCGCCACGGCGATGACGACCGGCGCCCATTCGTAGGGCATGTCATGAGCCCGATCGAGTCGCCGGTGGAAGTCCGGATCGCGCACTTGGACGACGCGGGCCGGCGCCTGCGCGCCGAATCCGAGACCCCTCGCCGCCGCCGCGTCGTGCAGCAGCGCGCCCGCGATGGCTCCTCGGCT
>JBBJNX010000110.1:0-6846 GCA_037721115.1 Candidatus Limnocylindria bacterium | reverse complement strand
CTAGACCTCCTCGACGATGAGGGTTCCTTCCATATCAGGCTGCCATCATTCAGCCGTACCCATGCGTGCGAGTACCACGTACCGCTACTGCCGAGCGCAAAGCCGAGGATAAGCGTCGCATCGTCTCGGGCCAGCACGATTGCTTGTCACGCATCGAGGTAGCGGGCCAGAATTCGTAGCGGTCACGCTCACGCCTACGGCTGAACGTCACGGAATGACGTGGCACTGCCAGAGAATGTGAACAACCGTTCTATCGGGCAGGTTGCTAGAGTGGGCGGTGAGGGACTTGAACCCCCGACTTCCTCGGTGTAAACGAGGCGCTCTGACCAGCTGAGCTAACCGCCCGACGCGGAGCGAGGGTAGCACGGCGTGCACGGGGATCCTTGCCAGGGACCCGATAAGTCGTTTCACGGCCCGGCGACGGTCGATCCAGGCGGCTTCCCTATCAGATTCTCGCCGTCAGAAAGATATGTCGCCTTGTGGAGGGATTGGGGCGAGCCGCTGAGCTTGAGCACGCTCCCACATCTCCCCGAAACTGCCACCGCCAGAGCATCTGTCAGGAAACAGCGCCGGGTTCGGCGACAACGATCCACGGGTGAGAATCTGATAGAAACCTGCCCTCAGTGGACTGACCATGCGAATCTGCTGCGGCACGGCACGCAGCAGTACGCCGCTCGCGGGGAACGCGAGCGGCGCATCGGTCTGAAGAAAGAATTGGTGCCCAGGCCGGGACTTGAACCCGGATGAGTTGCCTCATACGCCCCTCAAACGTACGCGTATACCAATTCCGCCACCTGGGCCCGAGCGTGGTACCGAGGGAGGGACTTGAACCCACACGACCTTGCGGCCACTAGGTCCTGAACCTAGCGCGTCTGCCTATTCCGCCACCTCGGCACGGCCGCAAACGGAGCGTTTCCGATTGCGACGGCCGATGATAGCACGGCCCCTGCTCAGTTCTGCGGTAGAAGATTGAGCAGGCTGAAGGCGACGAACAGGACCGATAGCAGGACGGTCATTCGGAACAGAGTCCGTTCGATGCCCCGCCGGCTGCGATAGGCGGTCACCTCGCCGCCGAACGCGCCACCCAGGCCGGTCCCCCGCTGTTGAAGCAGGATCGACGCGATGAGCGCGATGGCCAGGATCATCTGGGCGAGAAGAAGCGGGGCTTGCATTTCGGCCGCAGTTTAGCAGAGACGGCAGCAGGGTCCGAACGTCAGGGCCGGGTGGGTCCCTCCCCAGCTTTCAGGAGACTGCGACCGGTCATCGCGGGACCGGCCGGGGTTCCGAGCAGCTCGCACAGCGTCGGCGCAACGTCGACGAGCGACCCATCGTGCAGGCGTTCACGCCGATGAGCCTCATTGACGAGGACGAACGGCACGGGCGACGTCGTGTGCTTGGTCTGCGGATCGCCGTCCGCGTCGCGCATCTCCTCGATGTTGCCATGGTCGGCGGTGATGACCAGGGGTCCGCCCGTGCCGAGTGCGGTGCGTGCCAGACGCCCCAGGCATCCGTCGACGAACTCAGCCGCCTCAACGGCGGCCTGCCAGATGCCCGTATGGCCGACCATATCGGGATTGGCATAGTTCGCCACGATGAAGTCGTGGCGGCCGCGCTCCATTGCCTCCACCACCGCGCCGGTGATCGCTTCGGCGCTCATTTCGGGCGCAAGGTCGTACGTCGCGACCTCGCGATTGGAGGGCACCAACATTCGATCCTCCCCGGGGAACGGCTCCTCCACCCCACCGTTGAGGAAATAGGTGACGTGCGCGTACTTCTCGGTTTCGGCGATGTGCAGCTGTCGCTTCCCCAGACGGGAGAGGTGCGCGGCGAGTGAGTCGGCCTCAACGGGCGGGAACGCGGCGGTCGCGTCAAGATCGTTCGCAGACTCGTACTCGGTCAGCGTCGTCAGCGATACGCGCGGCGGGTCGCGACGGTCGAACCCCGCGAAGTCCCGGGTCATCAGGGCATGCGAGAGCTGTCGAGCCCGATCGGCGCGAAAGTTGAGGTGAACCGCAACGTCTCCGGTCTCCATCGGCATCGCGCCGTCGAGCGCCGTGGGCAGGATGAACTCGTCATTCTCGCCCCGCGCATACGCGTCCGCTATCGCATCAGTCGCCGACGCGGCGCGCATCCCTTCGCCTCGGACGATGGCGTCGTACGCCCGCTGGGTCCGTTCCCACCGGTTATCGCGATCCATGGCGTAGTAGCGGCCGCTGACGGTCGCCATGCTTGCATGTCCGTTGAACCGCAACTCCAGCGCAGGAAGGAACTGGCCGGCGGAGCGCGGCGGCGTATCGCGCCCATCGGTGAAAGCATGGAAGAGGACGCGATCCGGTGGAAGCCCAGCCCGATGCGCGAGTTCGACCATGGCGACGATGTGCTCATCGATGGCGTGAATCCCACCGGGGCCGACGAGACCCATGAGGTGCAGCCTGCTCCCCTGATCAAGCACATCACGACAGGTCGCCACAAGTACATCGTTGTCGAAGAAGCTGCCGTCCTCGATGGCGACATTGATGCGCGGCAGGTCCTGGAGCACGCGAAAGCCCGCTCCCAGGTTCAGGTGACCGACCTCGCTGTTGCCCATCTGGCCCGCCGGCAGACCGACCGCCTCCCCCGATGCCTCGAGCCGGCAATGCGGCCACTCGTCGAGGAGCCGGTTCCAGTTCCACATCGCTGCCGATGCGAGCGCATTTCGCGCGGGATCGTCGCCGATGCCGAACCCGTCGAGAACGATCAGCGTGACCGTCACGCCAGGGCCGCCGCCCGCAGGATGGCGGCGAATTGGTCCGGCTTGAGCGACGCCCCACCGACGAGCGCACCATCGATGTCCGGCTGCGCGAAGAGCTCCGCTGCGTTCTCGGCCGTCACGCTGCCGCCGTACTGGATCTGAATGGCATCGGCAGCATCCGCCTCGGTGTCCCGCAGGATGTGACGAATCTGTGCGCACACCTCTTGGGCGTCCGCGGCCGACGCCGCATCTCCAGTGCCGATCGCCCAGACCGGCTCGTAGGCGATCACCAACCCGGTCTCCCCGAGTGCCGGGAGACTGGCGATCGCCGCGCGCACCTGGCGATCGATGACAGCCACGGTCTCGCCGGCACGGCGTTCCTCGGCCCGCTCCCCGACCGCCGCGATTGGTCGCAGCCCATGTGCGACGGCACTGACGACCTTGCGCCCGACCCGCTCATCCGTCTCGCCCTCGTACAGGCGTCGCTCCGAGTGGCCCACGATGACGAACTCGACCAGTCCGTCCAGCATGAGCGGGCTCGTCTCGCCGGTGAACGCGCCTCGCTCCTCGAAATGCATGGTCTGGGCGCCGATGGCGACTCCGTCCCGTCCGACCGCACGATGCACATCGGTCAACCAGAGGGTCGGAGGGCAGATAACGGCGGTGACCGATGGAGCCGCGCGCGCGACATCCTGCACGGCGAGCGCGAGCTGGATTGCCTCGTCCCTGGTCGTGGGATTCATCTTCCAGTTTCCGACGATGATCGGTGGCCGCATCAGTCCTCCGCATCCCCGGCAAGCTCGATGAGCCGCCGAAGCCGATGATTCGTGGCCGAGCGGCTGACGCCGATGGCTCCGGCAAGGTTGTCCAGATCAGCATCCGGCATGCGGCGCCGCTGCGCGGCCACCTCGCGCAGAGATGGTGCCAGGCGCGGCAGGGTGCCGTCGCGCTCGAGCCGATCGATGGCGCGCAGCTGCCGATCGGCCGCGCGCACGGTCCTGCCCACGTTGGCGCCTTCGGCGTTGATCAGGCGGTTCAGTCGGGCCCGGACATCGCGACCGACACGCTGGGTTTCCAACTCGAGCACGCCCCGGTTTGCGCCCACGAGGCCGAGCAGGGCCGCGATCTGGTCCTGCCCTTTGAGGTATACGACATGCGCGCCCCGCCGCGCCGCGAGCAGGCCGCGAATGTCCATCTGCGCCAGGAGCGCCAGGAGCATTTCCGCGGCATCGGCGCTGCGCAGCACGAATTCGACGTGCGATCCCGATCGACCGAACGAGATCGACCCAAATCCGAGAAGGGCACCCCGCAGGAATGAGCGACGGTCGCACGCGGGAGCCTCCTCCCACCGCCATGTGCCCAGCTGCTCGCGCGAGACTGCCACGACGATATGGCGACGCGTCCCCGGATGCCGACCGCGCTCCCCGGCGGGTAGAACACGCGGTGCGTCGGCGCGGACCCCCAGCGAGCCTGCCAGGACGACGGCTGTTCGTGCCGTGGCGTGGTCGAGCGTAAGCAGGCGATCGGCGACGCTTCCGTGCATGAGGCCGAGGAGCTCGGCTCGCCGGCAGCAGGGCCGCGCGGGCAGGATGCGGGCGAGCTCGCCCCGCACCTCACCAGCGAGGAGCACGGGTGCTCTCAGGAAGCATTCGCCGTCGGACGCCTCACGCGACGCTGCCGGGGTCGCTCGATGCGGTCTTCCTGCTGGAGGCGCATGATGGCGGTCGCCAGCTTCGCAGGATCGTGGCGATGGGCGTTCGTGGGATCGATGACATCCTCTTCGACGATGACGACGGGGAGCTCCTCGAGACGCCGGACATCCACATCGACCGGCTGAGAGCGCCAACCGACCGGCCGCCGCGCGTCCGTGTTGCGGTTGATGATGACGTAGTCGATGAGGTCCTCGCCGACGTGCGCGAAGAGCACGCGCAGGTGCTGGCTGGCCGTCAGGTGCTCCGTCTCACCCGGCTGGGTGGCGACATTGCAGACGTAGACCTTGAGCCCGGTGGCGGCGGCCAGCGCATCCCGAACGTCGCTGATCAGGAGGTTCGGCAGCACGCTGCTGAACAGGCTTCCGGGGCCGATGACGATCAGATCGGCCTCGAGGATGCGCTCGAGCGCCTCCGGGGTGGCCCGCACATCGGCGGGCTCGATAAAGACCCGCTCGATCGGCTCCTCGGCTTTCGAGATCCCGACCTGGCCGTACAGGTGCCGTCCCGACATCAGCTGAGCGGACAGGTTGAGCGGCACGCTCGTCGCAGGCAGCACCTGGCCCCGGACGGCGAGGACCCGGTTCGACTGGCGTACCGCTTCCTCGAAGTCGCCGGTGACGGCCGTCATGGCGGCGATGAACAGGTTGCCGAACGCGTGATCGTCCAGCCCTGACCCCTCGGGAAAGCGGTACTGCATCAGCTGCGTCATGAGCGGCTCAGCATCTGCCAGGGCGGCGATGCAGTTGCGGATATCCCCGGGCGGCACCATGCCGAGCTGCTGCCTCAGGCGCCCCGAGCTCCCGCCGTCATCGGCAACGGCGACCACCGCCGTGATGTTGGCGCTATACCCCTTGAGCCCGCGCAGCAACGTTGAGAGCCCCGTGCCACCCCCAAGCGCCACGATCCGCGGTCCTCGAGCCAGGTAGCGCTTCGTGTAGAGCACCTCCATGACGCTGTCGCCTCGCTCGACGAACGGCGACAAGACCGAGCGCATGAGGCCCCAGAAGCCGATGCCGGTCAGCAGGACGCCAAGCAGTGCAACCAATGCGGAACGGATCTCCGGCTCGAGCCATGCGCCGGTGAGCCAGTACACGATCGCGATCTCATCCGCGGCGTTCTGCCGATACAGATCCCGGATGAAGATGGCGGCGCCCAGACCCAGGATGGCAATGCCGGCGAGGAGGAGGACGAGCCAGCGCTTGAGATGCATCCCCGGGTAGAGCCAGCGCGGCAGACGCGGTCCCTTCATCGCTCCAGCTCCCGGTGGAAGACTGCCACGGACGCATCCGACATCGTTGCCAGCCGCCGGCCGAGTTCCTCGGCCAGTGCGATCGAGCGGTGATATCCGCCGGTGCATCCGAGGGCAATCCGGAGCTGCTCCTTCCCCTCGGCGCGATAAGCCGGCACGGTGAGCTCGAGAAGCTCGGTCACCAGCTCGATGAAGCGACGCGCGGCGGGCTGGCCGAGCACGAAGTCGCGGACCGGCTCTTCGAGCCCGGAGAGGGGCTTCAGCTGCGGGTCCCAATACGGGTTGGTCAGGAAGCGGACGTCAAACACCAGGTCCGCCTCGAGTGGAATCCCGTACTTGAATCCGAAGGTCACGATATCGATGCGAAGCTCGTCGGAGCTCGCAGCGCGCGGCACGACGGCGAACAACCGCTCCTTGAGCTGCCCGATCGACAGACCGCTCGTATCAATGACGTGGTTCGCCAGGTCCCGCGTCCGGGCAAGCCGGCGCCGCTCCTCCGCGATGCTGGCCTGCACGCCGCTGCGCGTCGCCTGGAGGGGATGACGATGCCGCGTCTCACTGAAGCGGCTGACAAGGCTGGCGTCACTCGCCTCGAGGTAGATGAGCTCCAGCTTCGATCCCTGCGAGGCAAGGGCGGACGCCGCACGCTCGATCGCGGGGGCCGGGTCGCCCGACCGGATATCGAGGACGAGCGCCGATTGTCGGTAACGGGCGGGCTCAGCGTGCCGGAGTGCAAGGTAATCGTCGAGCAGTGCCGGCGGCAGGTTGTCGACGCACGAATAGCCGAGATCCTCGAAGAGCTTGCTCGCCTGGCTCTTGCCCGCGCCGGATAGGCCGCTGATGACGAGAAAGTGCTCGGTCGCTGCGTCCGACTCCGGGGCACGTGAGGGCTCAACCTCCGGTGATTCTCCCGGGATCGCCGCGCTGCGTGCCACCTGCCCTCTCCAAACTCGTACCGGGATCCGAGTATAGCCGCGCCGTCAGGGTCGAACCCCAGCCGCGGTTCGGCCCGCCAGCAGGCCGCGCACCGTTGCCGCGGACGCCGCGCGCAGAGCATCCAGGTCGTAGCCACCCTCCAGGCACAGGGCCACGCCGCCTGTCCCCAGCCGAGCGCTGAGCGAACCGACCAGCCGGGCTACCTCCTCGTAGCCGCG
>JBBJNX010000109.1:0-6852 GCA_037721115.1 Candidatus Limnocylindria bacterium | reverse complement strand
GGCAGTCGGTCGTCGAGCGACTGAGCGAAGTGGCACGCCTGCTGCATTTGAGTGCGGCCTAGCCACAACCCGCATGGGGGAACCCACACATGACCGGAAAGAACCCGACCAGCACCCTCGATGAGCCGATGACCGGCACCGCGACCGGAACGGACTCCAGCCAGGAGACACACCCGCTGGCCGAGGCTGGGAAGGACGCCACCGAGAGCGCCGGCCATCTGGCCGAGCGCGCCGCGGATCTTGGCCTTCAGCAGGCCGACCGCGGCCGCGAGCAGGCCGCCTCGGGCATCGAACAGGTTGCCCAGAGCATCCGCCGAGTCTCGACGGATATGCTGGCGGAGCAGCCGACCATCGCCAACGCCGCGCTGAACGCCGCCGATCAGGCGGAGCGCGTTGCCCAGTACCTGCGCCAGACCGACGCGCGACAGATCATCAGCAAAGTGGAAGACGTCGCACGGCGCCAGCCCCTCATCTTCCTCGGAGGCGCGTTCCTGCTTGGCGCAGCTGCATCTCGCTTCATCAAGGCCGCCGGCGGCGGCCAGAGCGGCCAGAGCGGCCAGAGCGGCCAGAGCGATTATCGATCGGGCTACAGCGCGGACTACCGTGCCGGCGGAGCCTCGGATTACCGGAGCTCGGACAGCTACGAGCCCACCGGCCCGGGAGCGGGCACCGGAAACGCGGGGTACTGACGTGGAGCACCGGGAAGATAGCCGAGGGATCGGCGAGCTCCTCGGCGATCTGGGTAACCAGGTCAGCACGCTCGTACGCAAGGAGATCGATCTCGCTCGCGTCGAGGTCACGTCCAGCGCCGGTCGGCTGAGCCGCGGCGCAGCCATGGCGGGGGCTGGCGGGGCCATCCTCTACGCAGGGCTGTTGGTCCTGCTCGGCGCCTTCGTGCTCGCGCTGGTCGCCCTTGGCCTCGACGCCTGGCTGGCCGCGTTCATCGTGGCCGTCGTGGTGCTGATCGTCGGCGGCGTGGTGACCTCGATGGGCGTGAAGCAGATCCAGAGCACCGACATGGCACCCAAGCAGACGGCGGAGACGATCACCGAGAACGTCGACTTCGTCAAGGAGCAGATGAAGTGACGTTGGAACGAAACGACGACATGCGGCTCGCCGAGGAGGACGCCGTCGACGCGGATCTTCGGACCGATGAAAGCGAGGAGCTCGACGCGATGAGCGACGACGAGCAGGTCGAAGTTGCGGGGATTCGCGCCGACATCGAAGAGACCAGGCTCGAGATGGGCGGGACGCTGACCGAGCTGGGGAATCGGCTCGAGCCGAGCCACCTGGTCGAACAGGCCAAAGAAAACGTCCGCGAGGCGACCATCGGTCGCGTCGAGGAGACAGCCAAGGGAGTTTCAGACATGGTGATGGACACGATCAAGCGCAATCCGATCCCGGCCGCCCTGGCCGCGGCCGGACTTGCGATGCTGTGGAAGAATCGCAGCGACCAGCCGCAGGCGCAGCACACAGCCACCTCGTATGGAACCGGATACGGCTACCAGAGCCGGCCGGCATCCATGTACGACACCGACAGCGGCCAGAGCGCGGGCTCGAAAGTCGGCGATGCCGCATCGTCGGTCGGCCAGAACGTCGGCGGGGCCGTCGGCACAGTGGCCGGGAGCGCGCAGCAGGCGACCGGCGAAATGATCGATCGGGCAGGACAGACGGCCCAGCAGGTCGGCTGGAAGCTCGATAGCTTCATGAAGGCCAGCCCGCTGGCCATGGGTGCGATCGCGGTCGGCGCCGGCGCGGTCATCGGGTCGCTCGTTCCCGAGACCCCCAAGGAGCGCGAGGTGCTCGGCGACGCCAGCCGACAGGTCACCTCTGCAGTGCGAGACACGGTCGATCAGGCCACCACGAAGGCCGAGACGACCATGGATCGCGTCGAGGAGCAGGTCGGCTCGCCAGCCTGACTCCTGACCCGACCAGGTGTCGTCCGCCGCCGGGTTTCCGCTCGGCGGCGGCACACCATCCATCGCATGTACATCGAAGGAGAAGACCGCATGCCATCAGGGACAGAGTTCATCACGCACGAGTTCGACGAAGCAATCGCCATCCAGCAGTCGATCATCGCATCCGGGAAGGCGTTGAGCACCTCGCACCCGGTCGCTGACGTCAAGCGCCAGCTCACCGCCGACCTGAAGGTCGACCAGCGCCACCTTGCCGAACTCCAGAAGTTCGGTAAGCCGTTCGGCGCCACCGGAAAGCGCGAGGAGGTCGCGGAAGCGCTCGGGTCGCTCGCGGAGGAGACATCCGAAAAGGCAGGTTCCGAGGAGAGCGAGGCATACGAGGCCCACGCGGTGCTTCTGAACCTGAAGCGCAAGCAGCAGGATTCGGCCGATGCGATGGTGAAGGTTGCGCGCGATCGCAAGGAGACGGACCTGCGAGACGCCGCAACGAAGATGAAGAAGGAGATCAAGGCCAGCGCCGACGCCCTGGGCAAGAGCCTCGCCGACTTCGCCGTCCGAATCGCCTCTGCCTGACGGAGCGACCCACACCTGGGGATTGATTGGTCCCCATCGGCTTTCCGACCGGCGCAGGCTCACACCGCGCCGGTCGCGCCGTGTTCGGGCTGTTCGAGTTACGTGCCTTCGGTGGTTTCGACGTCGCGATCCGTGGCGGCCGCTGGCGGCATCTCCGCACCGTCCATCTCGCGGCGGGCATCTCGCAGCGCGTCCTGCAGGTCGGGATAGGGCGTTATCTCGTCGCCAAGGCCGTCCAGTAATGACAAAGCGCGCGCGCGGAAGGTCTCCATCGTCGCAGAGTCACGACGTTTCAACTCGATCCGGTATGTCACCAGCACCGCTCGGAGCTGGAGTTCGATATGGCGCCTTTCCACGGCACGGGTACCCTAGCCTGGGGTAACCCCACGCAAGGGCCGTGCCGCGATCAGTGGGCTAGCGCGTTGGGGCCTCGCCGTTGGATTGATCGGCTGACGACATGTCGCGGCCGGGGGCAGTCTCACCTTCATCGAGCTCTGATGAAGCCGTGACCGCTGGCAGCTCGAGAGCTTGTCCGATGGCGTGCTCGAGGTGTTCGATCTTGAATGGCTTGAGGACCACCTTCACCGCGTTTGCCGCCAGCCAACCTTCCTGCTCGCGTACCCAGTTCGTCGCTGCGGTACAGACCACAACGGGGATGTCCTCGGTCTCTCGACTCATTCTGACCTTCTGGAGGAGAGCCCAGCCCTGCAGCTCGGTGGGACCGAGCATGATGTCGAGGACGATGAGATCCGGCTTGATCTCGGTGACCTTGGCAAGATCGTCTGGCGAGAAGCTCCACGCAGTCATCCGATGGCCCAGACCCTCGACGATATCGCGAAACAGGTCGAGGATCTCCTCGGTGTCGTTGACCACGAGGATGTGTTGACCTTTGTGGTCGGGAACCGCCATCAATGCGCCTCCGATGGATCCGATAGTAGTCGCATGGCCCGAGAGCTCATGCCCAAGTATGCACCTGCGAGATGCGCCTCACCGGAGCGGCCAACTGCTGGGTGAGTCGGTGCCGCCGCTTCGGCGGGTGCCCCATGCCGCCCTGGGGTGTATCGGCCACTCATTGGCCGAATATTCTGCCGGTGGGTCACACGGCCACGCAGCAGGACCGTTCGAGGCTGACGCACCCGGCCGCTGGGTGGATCGGCCATTCATTGGCCGATAGACCCCGGAGCTGGGTAAACGCACCGGCGCAGAGGCGCTATCGGACCAGTTGGACGCGTGGATCGGGCGTGAGATCGGCCCACGAGTCCATCACGGCAGCGAGGTTCGGGTCGAACGAAGCGGCCATCGTGCGCACATCGCCGGCGAGCGCATTGAGGTAGTACGCGTCGTCGCCGTGGGTGGCCACGAACGGGTGGTAGCCATCGGTCACGAGCACGGTCTCGCCTTCGCGGACGGCCCAGAGCAGGTCACGAGAGCCATCGGCCCGATACAGGCGCTGGACGCCCCAGGCCTCCGGCCGCCGGAAGCGGTAGGAATAGATCTCCTCGAGCACCGCCTCGTTCGGCAGGTCATCGGTGTCGTGCTTGTGCGGCGGCCACGAGGACCAGTTGCCGGAGGGCGTGTAGACCTCAACCACCTCCAGCCGGTCAGCCGGAAAGTCGGGCGCAATGATGTGATTGATCTGGCGCGTCGCATTGCCGGCACCGCGGACCTCAGTGCGAATGTCTTCGGGACCGATGCGGACGGGCGCATCCGCCGTGGCACGACCCGATGCCGGCGCATTTGCAACCGCGATCGTTACGAATTCATCCGAAGGGCTTACCGTCGCGGCAACTCCCGGGGGCAGGTAGGCCGCCGATGGCAGACCATCCCAGACGGACGCGCGGCCGGGCAGATCCAGCTCACCCACGCGCGCTCCCCCGCCGGCCAGGATGATGACCGCGGTCTCCACGCCCGGCCCGCCAACCTCCATCGGCGCCGAAAGGTCGTGGACCGCGAACGAAAGGTAGCGCCAGCCGGCGCGCTCCGGGGTCACGGTCTCACCCGGCGGCAGGCGCAGGTCGTCCGGGGCGCTCACGCCAGCAGCGCCTCGCCGACCAGGTGCAGCAGCTCGTGGTAGGAAGAAATGAAGCCACGCAGCGTCTTGACCGATGGACCCCATGTATCGAACTCGTTCACGCTCAGGCCATCCGGCTCGAAGGCGCGCACGAAGTCCGGCAGGGTTCGCAGCTCAGCCAGGTGTGCGGCATCCACGGGCTCACCGATCCGGGAACGGACCTCGACCGACGAGGCGTTGAACCGCTTCTGCCAGGACGACGGCATGGTGATCACGACGTCGCCTCCGATGAGCTCGGACCAGTGCAGATGGTGGCGGATTGCGGCTCCCAGCAGGCGGGCGCGGAGGCCGCGAGACTGCCATTCGGCGTAGGCACGCTTGAAGACCGCGATGCCGGACCACGGCAGGGCCGACGGATGGACGGAGAGGCCGTCACGGTCGACCACCTCGCGCAGCCAATCCTCCAGGCGGCCCATCATGATCGTGATCACCGGGCCCATCTGCGCGACGGGCAAGCCCTCCGCCTCGCGGCGCGACAGGCCACGCTCCACGGCCTCGCCAGCCGCAAGGGCCTGCGCCACGGAAAACGAAAGTGTGGCGTTGACGCTGATGCCCCGGTACGTCGCCTCCTCCATGGCCGCCACCCCCGCGGCCGTAGTCGGAAACTTGACGATGATGTTCGGTGCCAGGCCGTCGAATCCGAACGCCTGGGTGACCATGGCGGGCGCATCCCGAAAGAGGGTCGGATCCGTCTGGACCGATAGCCTGCCGGCGCGCCCGCCAGAATCAGCGAAGGCGGGCATCAGCAGCGGTGCGGCCCGGACGCTCATCTCGGCAACCATCCCCCACGCCAGCTCGCGCTCCGACCAGGTCGACTGGTCCGCGGCAAGCTCGCGCACGCGCGATGCCCAGCGAGCCGGATCCTTCTTCCAGTTGTCGACCACGATGGTGGGGTTGGCGGTCGCGCCGACGGCCCCGAAGGCGACGGCGTACTCGAGCTCATCGACCGCGCAACTGTCGTTCCAGACGTCGGTCGGCGTCTCGGATATCGTGCGTGCCAGGGGGCTGGCGGTCAGCGTCTGCATCGGTCCCCGAGTGCTAGAGTGCCGCGACGTAATCGTGGGCATGGTAACGGATTGACGCACTCGGGCACAGACCTTCAGCGGCTCACCGGGGCACAGATCATCGCCGAATACCTGGCACGCACCGGGGTCACCCACGCGGCCGGGATCCCCGGCCACGGCGTCTGGACGCTAACCGATGCGCTCCTCGATCGGCCCGAGATCCGCACCGTGCAGGTCATGCACGAGCAGTCCGCCGTCCACCTCGCTGACGGCTACTACCGCGCCTCCGGCCGCCCGATGCTGGCCTTCACGTCGATTGGCCCCGGCGCCACCAACACGGTCATCGGGATGGCGACCGCGTACGTCGATTCCACCGCGGTCGCCCTCTTCACCGGCTCGACCCACACCTATATGCGTGGCCACGGCGTGCTCCAGGAGCTGGAGCGCCGACATCACGCCGATAACCCACGCATCTTCGAGCCGGTCGTGAAGGAGTGGTGGCAGCCGTCGCGCGTCGAGGACCTGCCCTTCGTGCTGCATCGCGCCTGGAACTCCATGCTCACGGGGCGCCCGGGGCCGATCCTGATGGACGTGCCGATGGACATCCAGGCGGCAGCCGCCGAGGTTCGCATCCCGGAGCCCGATGCGCGGGAGGCCCGCGGACGGCCGCGTCCCGACTCGGTCGAGGTCGAACGCGCGGCCGCGCTGCTGGCCGGAGCGACGCGACCGGTGATCGTTGCCGGCGGCGGTGTCATCTCGGCCGAGACGACCTCCGAGCTGCTGGCCCTGGCCGAGCGGCTGGGCGCGCCGGTGGTGACGACCTGGAACGGAAAGGGCGCCATCGACGAAACGCATCCGCTGGCCGGGCAGACAATCGGCGATACCGGTTCGACCATCGGCAATGCGCTCGCGTCGTCCGCCGACGTGATCCTGAGTGTTGGCTGTCGATTCGTGGACTGGTCCGCCTCCTCGTGGCGCAAGGGCGTCACGTTCGCCATCCCGCCGACGAAGCTCATTCAGCTCGAGATCGACGAGCGCGAGTTCGGCAAGAACTACCCGGTCGCCGTGCCGCTCGTGGGTGATGCACGCGCCGGACTCGCCGACCTGCTCGACGCGCTGGCCCCCGGTGCAGCATCCACCTCGTATGGCGAGGAGATCACGAAGCTGCGCCGCGCGTGGGAGAAACAGATCGAGATCAAGTCCGGATCCGACGCAACACCGATGACCATGGCCCGGGCAGTTCGCGAAGTCCAGGCTGCAACGCTCCCGGACGCGATCGTAGTCACCG
>JBBJNX010000108.1:0-6857 GCA_037721115.1 Candidatus Limnocylindria bacterium | reverse complement strand
GCTGCTCGCGGACATGCAGTCGGCAGGCCTGTCCGCCCCTGAACGCCTCCAGCTGGCCTATCGCTCCTTTGGCGGGGGCGCCGAGGCCCAGGCCGAGCTTGACGCCCAGCGGGCCGTCGCCGATGCCTACGCCGTCACAGCGGCCGATCTGAACGGCGCGCGCAGCTTCCTTGAGCGCGTCGGCCTGATCGGCGGTCCTGATCCATCCGACCAGCTGCGGCTTGCGAACGGCCGCTTCGCCGACGGTGATCTGCGCGGCTCGGTCGAGGCAATCAGCGAGGCGCAGCGGATTCTGGCTTCGGCGGAGAGCGGCGGAATGGTCCGCCTCGTCAGCGCGGCGTTCGTGGGGCTCGTCCTGGTGGCCCTCGCGGTGCTGCTGTTCCGCCGGCGCGCGGCCTACACTTCTGCGCCATGACGCCCGCACGCCCATCGCCGCACTTCCTGCCCGCTGCCGACGTGCTCTCGGGCGAAACCGCCGACGCGTACTTCGATCGCGCCCGGACGATCCTCGCTGCCGAGCAGCTCGACCCGGTCGTGACCATGGAGATCTTTTCGCGTGGAGAGGGCGTGATCTGCGGCGCGGAGGAGTCAATCGCCTACCTGCGCGAGATTTTCGCCGAGGTGAACGGCGATGCCGAGCCGGTCGTGGAGTCGCTCCATGACGGTGACCGATTCGCCTCGAAAGAGGTCGTGATGCGCATCAACGCTCGCTACTCGGCCTTTGGACTGTACGAGACCGCCATTCTCGGCATCCTGGCCTCGGGGTCAGGATGGGCGAGCGCCGCACGTCGTATCGTGGATGCGGCGGCGCCGATTCCGGTCATCGGCTTCGGAGCCCGCCATGTCCACCCCAGCGTCGCCGACCAGATGGATTACGCCAGCGTGGTGGGTGGCTGTATCGGAGCATCGACCCCGGCAGGGGCCCGCCTGGCGGGCCTGTCCCCGACGGGAACGATGCCGCATGCGCTCGTGCTCATCTTCGGCGATACGGTGCGTGCCGCCGAGGCCTTCGACCGCCACATCGATCTCGACGTGCCGCGCATCGTCCTGGTCGACACCTTCAAGGACGAGGCGGAGGAGTCGCTGCGCGTGGCGGAGGCACTCGGAGAGCGTCTGTGGGGCGTACGACTCGACACGCCCTCCGAGCGTGGACGCGTGACGCCAGAGCTCGTCAAGGAGGTGCGGGCACGGCTCGACCTGGCCGGTCACCCGCACGTGAAGATCGTGGTCTCTGGTGGAATCGATGTGGACCGCATCGGCGTCTTCAGGGACGCCGGAGCTCCGGTGGACTCATTCGCGGTCGGCAGCGCAATCAGCAAGGCCAGTCCGATCGACTTTACCGGTGATCTCAAGGAGATCGATGGCGAGCCGGTCGCCAAGCGTGGCCGAATCCCCGGACGCACAGAGAACCCCCGGTTGGAGCGGATTGACCTTCGGCGCCAGGCTTGACCCATGCAGCCCGATGCACGCGATGAGCGCGAGTCTGCCTACGAGCTCTTTCAGCGCGGCTCGCAGATGCTGGCGGACCGCCACCCGGGTGCCGCGGCCGTGGTGCTGGAACGGGCGCTTGCGCTCGAGCCCGGCAAGGCGTCGATCCTGGAGGCACTCGGACAGGCCTATTACAACCAGGGTGCTCACGATCTTGCGGCCGATCGCTTTGCCGCCATCGTCGACGCGGATCCGGTGGCGCACTATGCCCACTTCGGCCTGGGACTGTCACGATCCCGGTTGGGGGACGTGATGGCCGCGCGGCGGCATCTCCGCATGGCGGTCCTGCTGAAGCCGGAGAACGAGGCCTACCAGCGCGCGCTTGCGCGGCTCGGTGACGTCGCCTAGCTCACGCCGCCTTTCGTCCCCGACGGCGCTGCTCGCGCGCCAGCCGTGCCTGGAGGAGCCCGAGCACGGCGGCCTCCTCGGGCCGCAACGCATGGGCACCCCGGCCGGCACCACGGGCGCGGACCGAGAGCGCGTCGATCAGGGTGCCGTCGAGGTACGAGTTGATCACCTCGGGGTGGACGTAGCAGGCGCGGCTCACGGCAGGCGTGTTTCCCAACTGGCCGGCAACCTTCTCGATGGCGCCGACGATCGCCTTCTTGCGACCGGCTTCGTCATCAATCTCGAGGAAGTCCTGGAGCGCCATTGAGGCGGCCACAGTGCCCGCCCAGGTGCGGAAGTCCTTGGCGGTGAAGTCCTCGCCGCTGATCTCGCGCAGGTAGTCGTTGATCTCTCCCGAGTCGATCGACCGACGCTGCCCGTCACCGTCGATGTACTGGAACAACTCCTGCCCAGGCATCTCCTGGCACTGCTTCACCAGCCGCGCGAGGCGCCGATCCCTCAGCGGCACGACGTGCTCCTTCCCCGACTTTCCCTTGAAGCTGAATTCGATCCCGGGTCCGTCGCCCTTGACGTGGCGGCCTCGAAGCGTCGAGAGGCCGAAGCTACCGTTGTCGCGGGCGTACTCCTCGTTGCCCACGCGGATGAGGGTCGCCTCCAGTAACCGAACGACGAGGGCAAGCACCTTGTCCCGCGGATAGCCTCGGCGACGAAGGTCGCGGTCAGTCCGTCGCCGGATCTTCGGCAGGGTCCTGGCGAACTCGATCAGCCGCCCGTACTTCGCTTCGTCGCGAACCTCCCGCCAGCGCGGGTGGTAGCGATCCTGCTTCCGTCCACGCGCATCGCGACCCGTGGCCTGGATGTGGCCATGCTTGATGGGGCTGATCCAGACATCCGTCCAGGCTGGCGGGATGGCCAGGCCCTTGAACCACGCAATTCGGACCTGGTCGTCGATCCGGTCCCCATCAGCACCGATGTAGCTGAAGGCCTTGCCCGCACGCCTTCGGCCGATGCCGGGCATCGCATCGTTCACGTAGCGCAGCCCCGCCTCCTCGGCGGAGAGCTGGGGATCGTCGATCTCGAGTGTCATTGCGAGGGCTCGATGGGCAACCGTCGTGCCAGCCAGCCGACGGCGGCGATCGTCTTGGCGTCGACGATGCGCCCGTCGTCGATGGCGGCGAGGGCATCCTCGAGCGTCATCCACGAAGCCTCCAGCAGCTCATCCGGGTCGCTCTCGCCGTCGGCGGCGGTGAGATCGGTGGCAAGGTACAGGTGCATCAGCTCATCGCAGAAGCCCGGGGCGGTGTAGAACCGCGGTCCGTCCACCCACGTCGCCGCCGCCACGCCGACCTCCTCGGCCAGCTCGCGACGGGCGGTTTCGTCCGGCGGCTCGTCCGGCTCCAGCGTCCCGGCCGGAATCTCGAGCAATATCTTGCCCGCCGCGTGACGCCATTGGCGCACCATCGCCAGTCGATTGCCGTCCCAGGCAAGGATGCCGACCGCTCCGGGGTGCTCCACGATCTCACGCGTCGTCTGATGACCATCGGCACGCTCAGTTTCATCGACGCGGACCCGAATGCGTCGGCCGGTCCAGGGACGCGTGCTGCGCCGAGTTCGTTCCTTCATCGTCATCCATCCTACGCGGTGTCCCGGACACCTCAAGCGCCCACGACGCCCATCGTCGATGCCAACCGGACTGGCTGCGCCTCGCCCTGGCGCTGTCGGGCGGCTCAACGGAATCCCGGCTAGCATGCGATGCATCCCATGAGCGAAGCCGTCAGCAACATCCTGCGTCGTCCGTTGCGAACGGCGCTCACCATCCTCGGCATCGTGATCGGTGTCTTCGCGCTCACCGTGATGGGCGCGCTGGCGGAGAAGCTAAACGTGCTGGTCGACGGTGGTGACGAGTATTTCCGGACCCGACTCTTCGTCTTTGACGAGGGCGCGGCATCCGGGTTCCAGGCCAGCTCGCGACCGGTCACGCGTGATCTTGTGGAGCGAATCGAGGAGCTCCCTGGCGTCGGCCGCGCCACGCCGGTGCTCCAGACACTGCTCAATCCGGGGGAGGCAGGCGGGTTCGATCTGCCGGAGCTGCTGACCGGCATCGAGCCCGAAACCTGGTATGACGAGGCGGTCGAGCTGCGCGTGGATGCGGGCAGGCTGCTGGGGGCTGACGAGGCGGACGTCACCGTCATCGGCGCCGACCTTGCCGAGCGATATGACCTGCGCGTGGGCGACACCTTCACCATGCGCGAGAACGATTTCGAAGTGATCGGCGTGCTCGAGCGCACGCTCACCTTCCCCGACAAGATCGCGTACGTGCCGCTGGCGGATGCCCAGGAGATCTACGTCGAATCCGTTCCGGACGCCTTCGAGGAACGGACCGACGAGCTGGCGACCCAGATCGAGGTCTTTCCCGACAACCTCAATGACGCCGATGCGGTCGCCACCGCCATCACCGACGAGCTCGACGGCGTGCGAGCCGTCACTCCGGCCGAGGTGGCCGAACAGATCGGCCAGGCGAGCATCGTCTTCAACCTGATCATCGTGGGGGCCAGCGTGATCGCCGTCATCGTCGGTGGGCTGAGCGTCATCAACACGATGGTCATGACCGTCAGCGAGCGGGTGCGCGAGATCGGCATCAAGAAGGCGGTCGGCGCTCCGACCGGGGCCATCCTGCGCGAGTTCGTGGTCGAGGCAACATTGCTCGGCGCCATCGGCGGCGTCATCGGTCTTGGCCTGGGTGCGCTGCTGGTCGTCATCCTCAACGGACAGACGGCCGGCTCCGGCACGAGCGTCTTCCTGCTGACGCCGATGCTGCTGCTGCGCTCATTCCTGTTCGCGACAATCCTCGGCACGCTGGCGGGCATCTACCCAGCATTTCGGGCGGCTCGGCTCGACCCGGTCACCGCGCTGCGGAGCACGTGATGCGCACCCTCGATACATCGAGGCGGGTTGACCCGAACACCGGTCCGCGTGCGATTCCCACACCAAATCGAGGCCTGATGAGCATGAGCCGCATAGTGGCGCACGTCTCGTGCTCCGGAGCCCTCGATGCACCGCGGGAATCGCTCGTTGAGGATCGCTCCAGCGCGATCCCCTCGATAGATCGACGAACGCGCTGGTGAGTGACGTGATCTTGCGGGCAACCGACCTCACCAAGGTCTACCGCCGCGGCGTCAGCGAGGTGCGCGCCGTGGATGGCATCACGTTCACCGTGCAGGCAGGCGAGTTCATGGCCATCATGGGCCGGTCCGGATCCGGCAAGACGACACTCCTCGACCTGCTCGGCTGCCTGCTGCGTCCCAGCGGGGGTGAGCTCGAGATCGATGGGCGCAGCGTCATCGGCGCGTCGGACGGCGAGCTCGCGACGATCCGCCGCGAGCGGATCGGCTTTGTCTTCCAGGAGTTCAACCTGATTCCGACGTTGACCGCCATCGAGAACGTCATGCTGCCGCTCCGCTACGGCCCGCGCCATCCGAACGGCAGGGAGGAGGCCGCGGATTTGTTGGAACTCGTCGGACTTGGAAACCGTGCGTCGCATCGGCCCACCGAGCTGTCCGGCGGGGAGCAGCAACGGGTGGCCATCGCCCGCGCTCTCGTCAACGAGCCTGCGGTCATCCTGGCCGATGAGCCGACCGGGGAGCTTGACTCGACCACCTCGGAAAGGCTGATGACCACGCTGCGCGGCCTGAACCGGGACCGAGGGGTGACGATCATCATCGTGACTCACGATGACGGCGTCGCGGGCGCGACCGACCGCGTCGTCCGCCTCTCGGACGGCAAGGTCGTCGCGGATGAGCATCGTGATGCACGTGGCTTCGCGCGCGCCCTGTCTGGTGAGCCGATGGGAAACGGCAACCCGAACGGCGGCGGAACCGGTCGGGTCTGGGCGCGGCTGGGCGATCTCCTGGACCGCGCGCGCGCTCGATGATCGAGGCTATAGGGCTCACCAAGCACTTTAAGGCGCTGACGGCTGTCCGTGACCTGTCGTTCACCGTTGGCGACGGCGAGGTCTTTGGCATTCTCGGACCGAACGGTGCCGGCAAGACGACCTCGGTGCGCATGTTGGCGGGGCTGATCGGCCCGTCGGGGGGCTCGGCGCGGATCAACGGTCTCGAGCTGGGGCGGGACTCGCAGCGCATTCGGGCCACGACCGGTGTGCTGACCGAGGCGCCCGGGCTGCACGATAAGCTGACCGCACGCCAGAACCTCGGCTATTACGGCCGGCTCTACGGGTTGCGCGGAGGGGAGCTTCGTCGCGCGGTGGACCGATACCTCGGCATCGTCGGGATGCTCGACTCCGGCGATCGGCGTGTGGGCGGCTTCAGCAAGGGGATGCGTCAGAAGGTGGCCATCGCCCGCGCGCTCCTCCACGAACCTGAGGTTGTCTACCTGGATGAGCCCACGAGTGCGCTCGATCCCTCGGCGGCAAAGATGGTCCGCGATTTCGTCGCCACCCTGCGTGACGCGGGACGCTCCATCGTGGTGTGCACACACAACCTCGACGAGGCGGAGCGGCTCTGCGACCGTATCGGGATCATGCGCGGAACGCTGCTGCTGGTGGACACGCCCGCGAACCTCCGGCGCCAGGGCCGGTCGGCATCGGTGCGGATTGACCTGGTCGGCGCCCGTGGACCGAGCTCGTTCCTCGACATGCTCGCTGAGCTTCCGTTCGTGGATGGGGCGCAGATCGTCGACGGCGCGCTGCTTGTGGAGGTGAGGGATCCGCGCGGGGACAACCCGGAGCTGGTTGGCGCCCTTGTGAACGCTGGCGCCCGCATCGTCGGCGTCGCCGAGGAGGTTGCCACCCTGGAGCAGGTGTACCTGAACCTGGTCGGTGAGGCAGGCACGCGCGACGCGCGGATCGTGGAGGCGGCCTGATGCGTCCGCACATGATCGGCGCGGTCCTCGCCAAGGAGGTGCGCGACCTGGTCGCGAATCGGCTGCTGCTGGGAGCGGTGGTCTTCCCCGCGCTCATGTTCGCCGCGATCCCGACCGGGATCGTCGCGTTCATCGAGGTC
>JBBJNX010000107.1:0-6925 GCA_037721115.1 Candidatus Limnocylindria bacterium | reverse complement strand
CCCATCGACAACCAGCCACGGGAGGACGACTGACATGTCCGAAGCGCTCACGGAGACCGGAATCGCCGGATTGCAGCTCATGCATCGGGGCAAGGTGCGTGAGACCTACCGCGTCGATGACCGCCACCTGCTGCTCGTCGCCAGCGATCGCCTCTCGGCGTTCGACGTGGTCTTCGAGCAGCCGATACCGGAAAAGGGCGCGGTCCTGACGCGGCTCTCCACCTGGTGGTTCGATCAGCTCGCCGATCTCGGCCGCTCCCATTTCGTGAGCGCGGACTCCGCGGATTTCCCGGAGCCGGCGCGGTCTCGTGAGCTCGCCTCACGCTCGATGCTCGTGCGACGGGCAGACCGCGTGGATGCCGAATGCGTCGTGCGCGGCTACCTGGCGGGCTCCGGATGGGCCGAGTACCAGCGGTCGGGGTCGGTGTGCGGCCATGCGCTGCCCGACGGCCTGCGCGAGGCTGACCGTCTTCCGGAGCCGATCTTCACGCCCTCGACCAAGGCGGAAATTGGCCACGATGAGAACATCAGTCGCGACCAACTGGCCGAGATGGTCGGTGCGGACCTGGCTCGGCAGCTCGAAGAGCGCTCGATCGACCTGTACAACGAGGGCGCGCGGCGGGCCGAAGCCGTGGGCCTCATCCTGGCCGACACCAAGTTCGAGTTCGGATTCATCGACGGCGCGCTGGCCGTGATCGACGAAGTCCTGACGCCGGACTCGTCTCGCTTCTGGGACGGCGAAACGTACGAGCCGGGCTCCAGCCCGCAGAGCTTCGACAAGCAGTTCGTGCGTGACTTCGTGTCAGCCGCGGGCTGGAACCGGGAGCCCCCGGCGCCGATCCTGCCCGATGAGGTGATCAATGGCACGCGTGATCGGTACGTGGTCGCGTTCGAGCGCCTCACCGGCCGACCATGGGAGGCATCGGCCTGACGATGCGGTGGCTGGCCGAGGTGCATGTGGCGCTCCGTTCCGGCATCGCCGATCCGGAAGGCCAGAGCATCGGTTCGGCGCTGCGCGCACTGGGATATCCGACGGTGAGCGAGGTGCGCAGCGGAAAGCTGATGCGGATCGCATTCGAGGCGGACGATTCCGACGCCGCGGAGGCCGCCGTCGAGGAGATGTGCCGGCGCCTGCTGGCTAATCCGGTCATGGAGACCGCCAGCTGGGAGCTGCGCGCGGACGAGCAGCAGGATGTCGAGGCGGCGAATCCGTGACCGACGCGGCACGTGCTCCCCGCGTGGCGATCGCCGTCTTCCCCGGGACATGGTCGGAGCGTGACTTCGCGCATGTCGTCGAATCGGTGCTCGGCTGGCAAGCGCGCCTGGTCTGGCACGCCGATGACGACCTGGGCGCGCCCGATGCCGTCGTCCTTCCGGGCGGATTCGCGCACGGCGACCATCTGCGCACCGGCGCCATCGCACGGTTCTCGCCGATCATGCGCTCCGTGGAGGCATTCGCCGTCGCCGGTGGCCCGGTCATCGGCTCCTGCAACGGCTTCCAGGTGTTGACCGAGGCCGGCATGCTGCCGGGTGCGCTGCTGCGCAACGATCATCTCGAGTTCCGCTGCGAGTGGCAATCGCTGCGGGTGGAGCATCCCGGCTCCTGCCCCGTATGGTTCGGCGACATGGCGGACGGCGACCTTATCCGGCTGCCGATCAGCCACGGCGAAGGGCGGTACGTCGCCGACGAGGCCACGCTCGACATGCTAGAGCGGGATGGTCGGGTCGTCCTCCGCTACGCCGATGCCGAAGGTCGCGTGACGGACGAGGCGAACCCCAACGGGTCGCAGCGCGGGATCGCCGGGATCGTCAACGAGCGCGGCAACGTGCTGGGGCTGATGCCGCATCCGGAACGCGCGTCCGAGGCGGAGATTGGCGGGACCGATGGCCTGCGGTTCCTGCGGTCGCTGGAACGCTGGCTGCAAGAGCAGCCGGCGGCCGCGGAACGTCGGCTATCATCGGGCTGACCGTCCAGACCTGCCGCAGGAGGCGAACGAGTGGATCACAACGAGCGCGATCGTCGCGACCCGCCCGATGCGGAGGACGCGGGACCGTCATCGGCCGAGTCGGCCCCCGTCGCGGACGAGGGCACGGCTGAGCCGATCGATTCCTCGGCAACCGCCGAGATCGAGAGCTGGCCCAGCCAGGACGCTTCGGCCTCATCCGCATCCGCAGCAGCGACACCTGAGACTGCGGCCTGGTCGACTGAACCCCCCGCCGCCGGCTCCGCAGCTGCCGGCGACTGGCCGACCGACCCACCGGAGCGCGGAGATGAGCCGATCCTCGCGCCGGACTGGCCGACAGCATCGGACCGTGAGGCCCACGATGACGCACCGCCACCAAGCGAGGTGGAGGCTTATCCCGCTCCGTCGATGGCGCCGAGGGATGCGGATCCTGATGCCGGAGGTGCCGCCGACGGGTCTGTCGCGGCAACGGCGGCACACGCCGTCCCGGCCGGTGAAGGGGCGGTTGGTGAGAGTACCCAGTGCCCGCGCTGTGGCACCGAGAATCGACCGGGTCTCGCCTTCTGCCGCAACTGTGGCCAGCGGTTGGTCGCCGCCGGCGTTGCCAGCGCCGTTGAGCGCCCGGGCACCCCGGAAGGCACCATGGCCTGCCCGCGCTGCGGCACCCACAATCGCGCCGGCGTGGCCTTCTGCCAGAACTGCGGGGCAAACCTGCGCGGCACGGCGCCGGGCTATGTGCCGCCGGCGGTCGCCGCGGATGCAGGCGTCGAGGCGGACCAGGTGGAGCGACGCGGCGCCATCCTCGGTCCGGTCGTCCTGCTCATCGGCCTGGTGGGCATCATCACCGGCTATCTGCTCCCGTTCCTGTATGGCTCGGGCTCGCTCTACGAGCGCGCAATGGGTCCCGATGGCTACGGGTTTGCCTTCTGGTCCGGCTATCCCGACGTGACTGGCGGCCTGGCCGACCAGGCCTACTTCGGTCTCGCCGGTCCCATCCCGATCCTGGGAGCCCTGCTTCTCATCCTCGCGATCGCCGGCTTCATGCGCGCCGTGCCCGGACCGCTGCAGACGATCGGGCTCGGCATTGCGCTTCTGTGGAGCGTCGGGCTCATTGTCCTGTTCGTGGTGGTCGAGCTGGCCGCGAACTGGAGTGGTGATCTCGTCGGCATGCTGCGCGTCCTGACACCCGCCGGGATCATCTTCCTGCTCTCCTCCCTGATCGTGCTGATTGGCACGCTCACGCGCTTCGGGAGGAGCTAGCCAGTGGCCCGCTTCTGCGCGAACTGCGGCACCGAGGTCGAAGAGAACGCCGTCTTCTGTCCGACCTGCGGGCAGCCCATCGACCAGGCCACCGAGTCCGAGATCCCACCCGCGCCCGCCTGGCCAGAGCATCCGCCTGCGGACACGGACACGGAGGCGGGCCCGGACGCGGAGGCAGAGGCAGCCGACCCCGAGTCCGTGGCGCCGGAACCCGCCGGGACAGATGGGGACGACACTCCGGCCGGTCGATTTGAGCGGCCGACCCGGGCTGAGGAGCGGCCGAATCCGCCCGATCGGACACCACCGCTCCGCCGACACGCAACTGACGCGCCCGAGTACCGGACAGGAGAGGGATCGTCGTCCGGACCGGTCAGCATGCCCATCACGATGCCGGTGACCCTGTCAGCCTGGCTCATCGGCGGGGGTGCGGCGGTCGCCGCGCTCGGCGTGCTCATCGGCCTCTTCGTTGGATTTCTCAACCCGGTCGACCTGGTCCTGCTGCTGGCCCTGATCGCCATCGCCGTGACCGTCTTCTTTTCGGGCAACGTGCCCCACATCCCGAATCTGCGCCTGATGACACTGGCGGTCGTCCTGATCGGTTTCGGGATGGCTCTCGATCGGTTGAGCCTCACCCGTGCGGGGATCGCAGAGCTCCTGCTGTTCCTGGGAACCGCGGCGGCCGCCATCGGCGCCATCCTCCTCGAGCTGGGCCGCGATCAGCCGCTGGGTGGCCCGCAGCGCTGAGAGGATGACACTCGCGCCGCCACCGGCCGAGCAGCGGCACGGCCTGACCGAGACGGAATATGGTCTCGTCGTCGAGGCGCTGGGTCGGGTGCCGAACACGGTCGAGCTCGGGATGTTCGCGGCGATGTGGTCCGAGCACTGTGCCTACAAGCACTCTCGCGCGCTTCTCGGACGGCTGCCAACCTCAGGCGCGCGGGTGCTGGTTGGGCCGGGGGAAAATGCCGGCGCGCTCGACATCGGCGATGGGTTGGCGGTCGTGTTCAAGGTCGAATCGCACAACCATCCGAGCGCGGTCGAGCCATACCATGGCGCGGCGCCCGGGGTCGGCGGCATCCTCCGGGACGTCTTCACGATGGGCGCCAGACCAATTGCGCTGCTCAACTCCCTGCGCTTCGGACCACTCGAGGCCGATGAGGACACGGATGCGGACGTCGCAGCCCGCAATCGGTACTTCTTCGACGGGGTGATCGGCGGGATCGCCGGCTACGGCAACTGCATCGGCATCCCGGATGTCGGTGGCGAAATCACGTTCGACTCCTCGTTCTCGGGCAATCCGCTGGTCAATGCCATGTGCGTCGGCATCGCCCGCCACGACGAGATCACGCTGGCCCGTGCGGCCGGTGCCGGCAACGTGCTGCTGCTGGTGGGGGCGACCACCGGCCGTGACGGCATCCAGGGCGCATCGTTCGCGTCCGCCATGCTCGGCGAGGACCGTGACGCGCGGCGGCCGGCCGTCCAGGTCGGCAACCCGTTCCTCGAGAAGCTGCTGATGGAGGCCTGCCTGGAGCTGGCGCGGCTGGATGGCGTGGTCGCGATGCAGGATCTCGGGGCCGCGGGGCTGACCTGCGCGCTGGCGGAGCTGACCGCCCGCGGCGGGGTCGGCGCCGAGGTGGATCTCGAGGCCGTTCCCCGGCGCGAGGGCGGCATGTCGCCGTACGAGGTGCTGCTGAGCGAATCCCAGGAGCGGATGCTGATTGTCGTTCGGCCGAACGCCGTCGCCACAGTGCGCGCCATCTTCGACCGATACGAGCTCGCGGCTGCGGAGGTCGGGACCGTGATCGACGAGCCCGTCATTCGATGCCGGACCGGCGCCGAGCCTGTGTGCGAGGTTCCCGGTCGCGCGCTGGCTGATGACGCGCCGCGCTACGCGATCTCCGGGGTTCCAGCGGCCGTTGAGGCTTCGAGCTTCGAGGCACTGGCCGCCGAGCGACCCACCTGCGCGACCCTGCTCGAGCTGCTCGCCTCCCCGAACGCTCGCGATCGGAAGCCGATCTGGCGCCGTTACGACCACATGAACGGAACGAACACCCTGGTCGGTCCCGGCGCCGCGGATGCTGCCGTGCTGCGCATCAAAGGCACCGGCCGGGCGCTCGCGCTCTCGCTCGACGGCCCGGGACCGGCACGGATGGGCGCGCTTGACCCATACCTTGCCGGCGTCTCGGCGGTGATCGAGGGCGCCATGAACGTGGCGTGCAGTGGCGCGGTGCCGATCGGCATCACTGACTGTCTGAATTTCGGCTCGCCCGAGACGGATCTGGGCGCGTGGCAGCTCGAGCGAGCCATCGACGGCATTGCGGACGCCTGCCGAGCCCTCGCCATGCCCGTGGTCTCCGGCAACGTCAGCCTCTACAACGAAACACCGGACGGCCCGATCCTGCCGACGCCGGTCATCGGCACCGTCGGACTGCTCGAGGAGCGGTCGACCGCGCTGCGCATGACCTGGGAGACCGGCGAGGAGATCTGGCTGCTCGGCGATCCGGCCACGGATGGCGGCGCACTCGCTGGTTCAGAGCTCGCGTGGGGCCGGGGCATTCGCGGTGGAATCCCGACGCTGGACCTGGCGACCTCTGCCCGCCTGATCGTCCTGCTGCCCCAGCTGGCTCGTGACGGGATCGTCGCAACGGCGCATGACTGCTCGGTGGGGGGTATCGGCGTTGCGCTGGCTCGCATGGCGATCGCGGCCGGTATCGGTCTCCGCGCGGACCTGCCGGTCTCCGATGCATTGGTCACCGCGGCCGCCTTCGGCGAGCGCGGCGGCAGGGTCATTGTCGGGGTTCGGACGGGTGCAGGAGCTGACATTCGACGTGCAGCGGACGACGCCGGCGTGCGCGCCACCCGGCTCGGTACGGCTGGCGGTCAGCAGCTCGATGTGGGATTCGGCCAAGCACGGCTGGTGGTTCTGGTCCGGCAACTGGCCGAGCGCTGGGCGACGCCGTTCTAGTTCGGCGGTGATCGTCGATGTGTTCGCCGAGCAGGATGCGCTGCCGACTCGGCGGACGGCATGCCGTTGCTTCCCGTCGACGCGACGATCACATCCTCGTCGGGACGCATCTTGGATCGCCGCAGTGTCCGTCGATGGAGGGTGGCCGTCACTTCCTCTTCGGCAGTGCCTCGGCGCCTGGGCCGCTCATCGTCGAGCGGTCCGTCCGCCGGCGCTGCCCGACGTCGCCGGGTGGCAAGGAGAACGAACCAGGCGAAGAGCGTCAGGGCCGCGACTCCGCCTGCACCGACCATGAGATCGATCGGCCCGAGCGCAGGTTCCGCCGGGATCGAGGTTTTTTCGGCGGCCGACGTTCTCTCCGGGCTCCGTGGGGCCGCCGCACCAGACGCTGCCGGTGCTGCCGGTGCTGTCGGTGCTATCGGGCCGGTCGCGGAAGGATCCTTGCCCTGGCTTGCAACCGTCAGGAACGTGGCTTCCCACGTGCCCTGGGGAACCAGGGCGGCGGCGCTCCACGTGCCCTGCATCTCGGTTCCGCCGACGAGGCCCATGGGGAGCGTGCGCCCCGCGACGTTGACCGTGACGGTGCGCGCCGCGAACCCGCCCGCGTAGGTCACGCTGAACGAGACCGATGTCTCGGTGGTGGCGGAGGTTGGGGACGCCTGCGGCGCGCTCAGACTGTTCGGCCCAGTTGCGGACGCTGGCGACGGCGCCCCGCAGAGCACCGCCGCGATCGCCA
>JBBJNX010000106.1:0-7025 GCA_037721115.1 Candidatus Limnocylindria bacterium | reverse complement strand
TCGGCAGGCACGTTTCGCAGACCGGCTCGGTCGGCCCCTTCCATGATTGGGGCTCAGATCGCCGCGACGCTTGGCTCGGCACCGAGCACTACCGCCTGGCCGCATCGGCCCTGCCCCTGCAGGTGGGTGGCGAGGTCTCGCTCTTTGACGGCCTGCCATAGGGGCCGGAGCCTGCGAGACCCGGCGCATGCTCGGTTCATCACTCGTCGCTCCCTGAGCGAGCGAACGGACCATCGGATGGTCCCGTGACGCCTGGAAGGCAGCCTTGATTACTACTTCGCTCCCTGAGCGTGCGACGAGGGGTCTTGACGCGCTTGATACCGGCTGTGTGAAGCGGACGGCCGCCTCTGGTAGGCTCAGGCAGCCGCGCCGGCCCCCGAATCATCAGGAGAGTCCCGAGCCACCCATGCCCACACAGCTGACGAACGACAACATTCTCGCGGCGCTCGGTACCGTGAAGGATCCCGAGATCGGGCGCGACCTCGTCTCGCTTGGAATGGTGAAAAACGTGACGATCGACGGCGGCGTCGTCGATCTGACGGTCGAGCTCACGACGCCGGCGTGCCCGCTCAAGGCGACCATCGAGAGCGACATCGTCGACGCGCTCACGCCGCTCGGCGCAAGCATCGTGCGAGTTGACTGGGCGAGCAATGTGAAGCGCACGTTCGGTGGTCCGGCGGCGGATCTCATCCCGGGCGTCCGGAACACGATCGCGGTCGCGTCCGGCAAGGGAGGCGTCGGCAAGTCGACCGTGGCGGTCAACCTGGCGGTCAGCCTGGCGCGCGACGGAGCGAAGGTCGGCCTGCTCGATGCCGATATCACCGGACCCAACGTGCCGATCATGATGGGCACGCAGGGCGCGCACGTCACCGGCACCGGAGGCAAGCCGAATCCGGTCGTCGCGCACGGCGTGCAGATGATGAGCATCCAGTACTTTCTCCAGGCCGATGCGCCGGTCATCTGGCGCGGCCCTCTGATCCACAGCGCCATCGCGCAGTTCCTGCGTGACGTCGAATGGGGCGAGCTCGACTACCTCGTCATCGACCTGCCACCGGGGACCGGCGACGCCGCGCTCAGCCTCAGCCAGCTCATCCCGCTGACCGGCGCGGTGATCGTGACGACCCCGCAGGAGGTGAGCCTGCTCGACGCCCGCAAGGCGGTCGGCATGTTCAACAAGGTGAACGTTCGAACACTCGGTGTCATCGAGAACATGAGCGGCTTCATCTGCCCGCACTGCGGCGAGGAGCACGACATCTTCGGCTCCGGTGGCGGCGAGAAGATCGCGCGCGAGCTGGAGATCGAGGTTCTCGGTCGGATTCCGCTCGAGCCGGGCGTGCGAGCCGGCGGCGACGCTGGCGTGCCGATCACATCGGCGCAGTATCCCGGCGGTGAGACTTCCGCGGCGGCACTCGCCCTGCGGGCGGTCGCGCGCACGGTGGCCGGCCGCGTCAGCGTCCTCGCCGCCCCGGTCGCGGTGGGCAGCGGCTCCATCTGAACCCATGACGGTCGCGGGCCGGTCCGGCGACCTCCCCGGGTCGAGGCCGCGGTCCGCGGTTTCGAGGTACGCGACCCGGGCGGCATGGACCGCCTCGACGCTGGTTCTCGCGCTCATCACCCTCAGCGCACTTCGGGCGAGCATCGAGCGTTTCGGCACCGTCCTCACCGACTTCCCCGGTCCGTCCGGAGACATCGGGCTCGGCGTGGCCGGAGTCTACATGCTCGTCGGTATCGGGCTGATCGGTCTTGCCCGCCGCGCCGCGGTGAAGGACTGGATTCCTGGCTTCGGCCTGCCGCTGGCAATCGTGGTGCTCGCGACCTTGGCGCGCGTCGCGCTTGCTGTCGTCGCCGATGCGCCGCTTGTCGGGGAGAACCGCATCATCCACGAGCAGGCGCTCGGGGTCATGGAGGGCGCCTGCTGCTTCGGTCACCGGCCGCTGGGGTACCCGGTCGCCCTGGCTGGTTCGTATGCGGTGTTCGGGGTTGGACCGAGCGCGATCGAGATTCTGAATATCTGTTTCGCGGCCCTGACCGCATGGCTCGTCTGGGATATCAGTCGCGCGACGTGGGGACGTCCGGTCGCCGCGGTCGCGGCCACGACCTACGCGATCATCCCCTCGCAGGTGCTCATGGCCCTCGTTCCGCTCACCGAGCCGATGTACACCATGCTGGTGGCCGGGGCCGTTCGTGCTGGCATCGCGCTCGAGCGCCGGCCGATGCTGATGGCGGCGGTCGCCTGCGCCGGGCTGCTGGCCGCCAGCCAGTACGTGCGCGCAACGGCCGCATCCCTGGTGGCCCCGATCGCCCTGCTGCCGTGGCTGGTTGGATGGACGTGGCGTCGCACCGTCCTGCGATCGGCGCTCATTGCCGTCGTGTTCCTCGTCCTGCTGCTGCCGGTCGTCTCATTCAATCTTCGCGCGCATGGGGATCTGTCCATCTCGACGTCGGCGTACGGTGGATGGAGCCTGTACGTCGGGGCCAACCCCGAGCATGGCGGCGCGTGGAACGCCGAGGACGCGGCGCGTCTCGCTGGCTTTCCAGGTTCGTCGTGGTGGGAGCGCAGCGAATACGCCGGCAGCCTTGCGCTGGACCGTGTTCTTCAGGACCCACCGGCCTCGATTCAGCTGCTGGCACGCAAGTTCGACACGCTCTGGGGCGACGAGAGGTACGCCGCGGAATACGCTCTGTCGAGCGGGTCGGTCACCCGCGCGCCCCACAGCGTCTGGCTCGCCAGCCAGCTGTTCTGGACGCCACTCGTCGCACTGGCCATGCTCGGCATGCTTGCCGGTCGGCGACAGCCTCGGCCGGCGGCACTCCTGATCGGAATGACGGTCACCGTCGTCGCAGTCAGCCACCTGGTGCTCGAGGTGCACGGCCGCTACCACGCTGCCCTGGTACCGCTCCTCTGCGTCCCGGCGGCCGTTGGGGTCGAGGCGGTCGCGACCTGGTGGCGGGCGCGCGGCGTAGCGGTCAACCCCTGAGGGGCGTACGGAAGTTCTCCATCGGGGGTATTGCGAGCGTACGACCCCGTGACGAACATGGCGCGCATGCGGATTGCCGTCATTGCCGACATCCATGCCAACCTGCCCGCGCTGCTCGCCGTGATCGACGACATTGCCCGGATCGATGCGGATGCGATCTATTGCGTGGGCGACGTGGTCGGACGGGGCCCGCACCCGAACGAAACGGTCGAGCTGCTGCGCAGCCTCGAGATCCCGACGATCCAGGGCAATTGGGACGAGGCGGTCGGGATGGATCGCGCGCAGACCGGCGCCGCCTGGACCTCGAACCTGGCAGAGGCGGCCGGCAACGCCTCGATGCGGTGGACCGCGGAGACGATGAAGGAGGAGCATCGCTCCTGGCTGCGCCAGTTGCCGAAGACGCTGCGCCTCAACATCGCGGATCGGTCGGTGCAATTCTTCCATGGGTCGCCGCTGCGCGAAAACGAATACCTGTGGTCGGACCGTCCCTCGCGCGTCCTGGCGCGGATCGCCAGCGACGAGGCGGACGACCTGTTCTGCTTCGGACATACGCATGAGGCGTTTCACCGGGTCGTCGGCCAGGCGCATTTCGTGGCCTGCGGCTCGGTGGGGTGCGGGACCAGCGGCGACGCGCGTGCGCGCTATGCGGTCATCTACATCGGTGACCCGGACATGGCCATCGGTTTCCGCTCGGTCGACTACGACCACAACTCGGTGGTTCGAGATCTCGCCGCCGCCGGCCTTTCGATCGATCTCCTTCGCATTCCGCCGACGCCGCACCCGCACATGGCGAGCGAGGCTCGCGCCTCCGTCTAGCGAGAGGAGGTCGTTACGTGGCCTTCGATTCCCTCTCGTATGGCTGTCCGACAGCGGCCGGTGCAACGCTGCGGCCGACCACTCCGGCGAGCACGATGATCGTGATCAGGTAGGGGAGCGCCTGGTAGAACTCGTTCGGGATGCCCTCCAGCAGCTGGCCAAGCTGGGCGAGCTCGTCGGTGGGCGGACGAATGCCGACAGCGCGACCGATGGCGCCCGCAGAGGTGAAGAGCAGAGCGGCTCCGAGAGCCCCGATCGGCGTCCAGCGTCCGAAAATCACGGCCGCCAGGGCAATGAAGCCCCGACCGGCGGTCATGCCGTTCTGGAATGACGAGGTTGCCTCCAGGGTCAGGAATGCGCCGGCCAGGCCAGCGAAGATGCCGCCGATCACGACGTTTCGATACCGCAGGCGGATGACGTCGATGCCAACCGTCTCGGCTGCCTTGGGATGTTCGCCGACCGCCCGAGTGCGAAGGCCCCAGCGGGAGCGGAACAGGAGAATCTGGAGGGTGATCACGAAGAGGATCACGCTCATCGCGATGGGTCCCTGGTCGAGGAACATGTCGAGGATCCATCCGATCACCGGGATGTCGGTGATCTCGGATGGCGGCTTGAAGGATGAGAAGGTACCGGCGCCGACGCGCGGGTTCGGCGTGACCACCAATCGGTTCAGGTAACCCGTCAGCCCCAGCGCAGCCACGTTGATGATGACGCCGCTGATGATCTGATCGGCGCGAATCGTGATGCTCAGCCAGGCATGCAGCAGCGAGAGTGCCATGGCGGTGAGCACGGCGGCGATCACGCCGATCAGCAGCGGAGCCGTGGTGTTGAAGAGCTCCAGCTCGAACTCGGGCAGATACGGTTCGCTGAAGCCGGCGGCGACGAAGCCGGCAAACGCGGCCGCCAGCATCATTCCCTCGATGCCGATGTTCACCACGCCGGAGCGCTCGTTCATGATGCCGCACAGCGCGCCGAGTGCGATCGGCGTTGCCAGTGCCAGGATGATCGGCGCGATGTTCGGGACGGTCTGAATGAGGTACGCGATCAGCTGGAAGAGGAGGCCGATGACCGGGATGCCGTACAGCACGTCCATCAGCGCGGCGCCTGCTCACCGTACGAACGGCTGACGGTCTGGAGCTCGTCGACGCCGGTTCCCGCGACGCGCAGGCGGAACAGTCGTCGGACGAGGATATCGGCGGCCAGGAAGAGCAGGATGATGCCCTGGAGCACGTCGATGATCTCAACCGGAATGCCCGCGTCGAGCTGCATCTCGGGGGCGCCGGCCCGCATCGCCCCGAACAGGATCGCCGAGAACAGGATCCCGACCGGATGGGCGCGCCCGAGCAAGGCGACGCTGATTGAATCGAAGCCCACGCTCGTGCCGTAGGAGGTGTTGATGAATCCTGTCACGCCCAGGATCTCGACAACGCCCGCCAGCCCTGCCAGGAGTCCGCAGGCCGCCATCGTCGTCATCGTCACGACGGCCGGCCGCATGCCGGCGTACCGCGCGGCACTCGGGTTGGCACCGACCGTCCGGAGCTCGAATCCGAAGGTCGTGCGCTCCAAGATCCACCACACGATCGGGACGGCGAGGAGCGCCAACAGCACACCGATGTGCAGGTTACGCGTGCCGGGAACGTTCACCAGGGCAGCGTTGCCGATCGGGCCCGTACGTGCGAAGGCGAAGCCCTCGGCTCCGAGTGGGCCCGCCACGAGGTACGCGATGATGGCCGCCGCGATGAAGTTGAGCATGATGGTCGTGACGACTTCATGCGCGCCGGTGAACGCCTTCAGCATCCCCGGGATAAAGCCGTAGGCGGCGCCGACCGCCCCGCCCGCCAGGACGGCCGCGGTGATCGCGATCGGCGTCGGCAGATCGGCGACCGATGCGCCGACGTAGGCGGCTCCCAGGGCTCCCATCAGGAACTGGCCCTGCGCGCCGATGTTGAACAGGCCGGCCTTGAAGCCGAGGCCGAGCGCCAGGCCCCCCAGGATGAGCGGTGCCGCGGCCACCATCGTGTCGACGATCGGGTTCAGGCCACCGAACGCTCCGAACATGAGCGATGTATATGCGATCCACGGCAGCAGGGGATCGAATTCCCGGCCGGTGAGGAGGCTCGAACCCAGGATGAAGATCGATCCGACGCCGAACGCGAGCAGCACCGCGGCGATCGGCACAGCGCTGACCTGGATGATCCGCCCCCACAGCGATTTCGACTGCGGGGGCGGGATGCGTGCCTGTGGGGCGGCTGCTTCAGGTCCAGCCGGATTCTGTTCCAGCTCCTGCTGAACGGAGCTGCCGGCATCGGTCACGACGCGACCTCCGCGGTCTCGGCCGGCCGTTCATCGCGGCCACCGGTCGCCATCAGCAGCCCGATCTCCTCGCGGTCAGCGGTGCGCCCGTCGCGCTCGGCGACGATCTGGCCGCGGTACATGACAAGGATGCGATCTGAGAGCTCCATCACCTCGTCCAGCTCGGCAGAGACCAGCAGGATCGCCGACCCCGCGTCACGTTTCGCGATCGCCTGGCGGTGAATGAACTCGATGCTGCCCACGTCGAGCCCACGCGTTGGCTGGTCCAGGATGAGCACCCGGGTATCTCCGCTGAACTCGCGCGCAACGACCACCTTCTGCTGGTTTCCGCCCGATAGCGTGCCGGCCGGTACCTCTCGAGACGGAGTCCGGATGTCGAACTCGTCGATGCGGGCATCGGCCCAATGGTCGACGGCCTCCTCGTCCCGGATGATCCCCCGCGCGAACGGTGGGCGGTTGTAGTCATTGAGGCACAGGTTGTCATCGATCGGGAAGCTCAGGATGATGCCGTAGCGGTGGCGATCACCCGGCACGAAGGCCAGGCCGTTATCCATCAGCGATCGCACGCTCGCTCGCGTCAGATCGTGGCCTCCGTATGCGAATCTGCCAGCGGCAGCTTTTCGCAGCCCGGTCAGGGCCCCGACCAGCTCATCCTGTCCATTGCCGGCCACGCCCGCGATGCCCACGATCTCGCCGGCGCGCACCGAGAATGAGACAGAGCGAACGGCCTCCTGTCCCCGGTCGTCGTTCACACGAAGCGCATCCACCTCCAGAACGACATCTCCGGGGCTCGACTCCCCACGGTCCACCGTCAGGCTGACGTCACGGCCGACCATCAGGTTGGCAAGCTCGTCCTCGTCCGTCTCGGCCGGCAGTCTCGTGCCGACGACTCGGCCTCGCCTGATGACGGTGATGCGG
>JBBJNX010000105.1:0-7050 GCA_037721115.1 Candidatus Limnocylindria bacterium | reverse complement strand
AATCAGTGCCGGCTGAGTCTAGACCGACGGGCGTGCCGGCGGCAATGGACCCATCCTTCCAGTTCAGCTCCTCTCCATGTTGATGCCACGTGCGTTGGCCTTGCGACCTGACGAACGGCCGCTCAGCGGTCCATCCGCCAGTCCGGTTGGCGCTACGACCGACGGTCAATGGACTTCAGGCCCTCGTAGGCGGTCGGTCGGTCACACTTCATCCTCAGCGGGACCGTAATCCCACCCCGCCTCAGCGGCAGCGACGGCAGCGACGGCAGCGACCAGGACGGATTTGGTCGCCAATCCTCCCAGCCATCAGAAAACGGTCGCTCCCAGCGCTGAACGATCCCTTCGACCGCACGCGCATTCGCTTGAAACCGATCAGCATCGTCGGCCGAGTAGCGGCCCGCGATGACCGAGGCCTCGAGTTCGTCCTCGTCCTTCGAGCGCACGCGGCGATCGGGCCCGACCCACAGGTCCAGGACGTGATCCTGTGTGAAGACGCTGTTTCCATCGCGCCTGTGGACGTCTTCAAGATTCACGTACCAGCCGCGAAACGCCCAGTCCTCGTCCCAGAAGTGCCAGACCGACCACGGAAGGCCGGTCGGCGCCACCTTCAACACGCCCATGCCTTCCCATCGGTCGCGGCGCATTGCACGCTCGGCGCGAAATATCTCGACCGCCGGCACCGATCGCAGCTCCCGTCCGTCGGGCAGCACAGGGCGTAGCAGCGGCGTCCCAGGCGCCAACCAGGCGCCAACCAGGCGACCAGCTCGGCCGCGTCATCCTGTACGACTGTCATTGCCGCAGCGTCTCCGGGCCGACGTACCCCGGAACGATCCGTCGAGAGCGCCACAAGATCACGCTGCCGGACGCCCAGTACGGTGGCGCTCCCGACGGTCTCACGTCACGGCGCCGAAGCCGAGCTCTTGGGCGGCTGAGCGCAGGAAGTCGGCAAGCGGCTCGCGATACGTCGGCTCGGTGGCAGACGTGACGAGCTGCTTCGCAAGCAGCGCCTCGAGATAGCGGCGAACGGTCGCGGTCTTCAGGCTTGGTGTTCCCCTCACGAAGGAGAGGCTACCGGAAGGCCGAGCAGTACTGCACCCTCGATCATCCGGCGGTCGTACGTGACAATCGCGTCGAGCGCAGTGGCCAGCCGGAGGGCCGTTGCCAGATGAATGGCATCGAGCGAGCGGATAGAGCTCGGACCGATATCGCCCGCCACATCCAGGATCTCATCGTCCACCGCCCGAAGGGTGAACGCGGCCAGCGCTGCCCGGGCCTCGGCGATCCTGCGAGGCGCACCGCGTCGGATGGCGCGGAGAAGCTCAGTCCGCAGCAGCGCGGAGGAAGTCAGCACGTCGTGCGGTCGGAGCCAGCTCTCAAGCGCCTCGGACTCCGCCTCTCGAACGATGAGCTTCACGGCGGCCGATGAATCGAGGTACACAGCCACCGGCTAGATCTTGTCCTCGCGCAATTCATCCACAATTTCGGAGAGCGGACGGGCTCCCGGCGTAGGTGGCGCGGGCGGTGGGAGCGTTCGCCAGTCCCTGGTGGCGGGTGTCATCTTCCCCTCGGCGATCAGGCGATCGAGAATGCTCTCTGCCTTCGGCAGGGGTGCCAGCCGTGCGACAGGACGACCGCGGTCGGTGACCTCGATTGTCTCGCCCGCCTCGGCGCGCCGCACGTACTCCGAGGCGTTCTGCCGCAGCTCCCGAATCCCGACGCGTTCCATGTGCGACATTGTAGCACATTCATCCGGCAAATCCGGCCATTGCGTCCATCCTCGGTCACGCGACGGTCATCCTGCCATCCACCCCGTGTACGAGTGAAGAAGGTAACCAGCGTCGTCAAGCCCGCCGCATTACGCTCCTGGTGCGTCCCACACGCCGATCTGGCGGAATCGGCCGCTCGACGGCGCTCGGTCACTCACAAGCGGAGTAGATGGCTGACTCAGGCGCGAGCCACGAAGTTAGCCGTCCGAGGATGCCAGCCGGCCGAGCACGGTCTGCAGAACGCCGCCGTTGCGCAGGTACGTGATGTCGATCGGGCCGTCCAGGCGCGAGATCACGCGGAACCGGGTCTCACGCCCGTCATCACCGCGCGCGACCACGACCAGCTCCTGCCGCGGTCGCACCCCATCGGCAAGGCCGACCACGTCGAACGTCTCTCGCCCGCTGATCCCGAGCGAGGAAGCGGTCTCCCCCGGCAGGTACTGGAGGGGAAGGATGCCCATGCCGACCAGGTTGGACCGATGGATCCTCTCGTACGACTCGGCGATGACGGCGCGGACGCCGTGGAGCATCGGCCCCTTGGCTGCCCAGTCGCGCGACGAGCCGGAACCGTACTCCTTGCCGGCCAGCAGGATGAGCGGGGTTCCATCATCGGCATAGCGCGTGGCCGCGTCGAAGATGCTCATCCGCTCGCCGCTCGGCAGATGCTCGGTGACATTGCCCTCCGCGTCCGGCGTCAGCGCATTGCGCAGCCGAATGTTGGCGAAGGTGCCGCGCATCATCACCTCGTGGTGGCCACGGCGCGACCCGTACGAGTTGAACGCACGCGGTTCGACCCCGTGCTCCGTCAGCCATTCCCCCGCCGGGGAGGTGCGCGCGATCGAGCCGGCGGGCGAGATGTGATCGGTCGTCACGCTGTCGCCGAGCATGGCGAGTGCTCGCGCTCCGATGATGTCCGATGGATCGGCCGGCGCATCCGCGACTCCGTCGAAGAACGGCGGGCGCGCCACGTAGGTCGATTCGGGATCCCAGGCGTATCGGTTGCCGTCCGGCACCGGGAGATCACGCCATCGGTCGTCACCGTCGAAGACCGATGCGTAGTTGCGCGAGAAGATCTCGCCGCTGACCGCCTTCAGCACTACGCTCGAGACCTCCTGCGGGCTCGGCCACAGGTCGGCGAGCATGACCGGGGCGCCATCGGATCCGATCCCGATCGGCTCCGTGGTCAGGTCGATGTCAACTCTCCCCGCCAGCGCAAAGGCGACGACCAGCGGAGGCGAGGCCAGGTAGCTGGCGCGGGCCAGTGGGTGGATGCGGCCCTCGAAATTGCGGTTGCCGGACAACACCGCCACGCCGACGATGTCGTTGGCTTCGATGGCATCGGCGACCGGTTCGGTCAGCGGCCCTGAATTGCCGATGCAGGTCATACAGCCGTAGCCGACGAGGTGGAAGCGAAGGGCCTCGAGAGAATCCATCAGGCCTGCCGCGTTGAGATAGTCGGTCACCGCCCGAGACCCGGGGGCGAGCGAGGTTTTCACCCACGGCTTGGTCGTCAACCCACGCGCGATTGCGTTGCGGGCCAGCAGGCCGGCCGCGACCATGACCGATGGGTTGCTCGTGTTCGTGCACGAGGTGATGGCGGCGATCACGACAGATCCGCTACGGATCTTGTGACGCTCCCCGTCGAGCATGACCTCTGCGGCCGTGTAGTGGGCGTCTGCCGCCGGCGTCACCGGTTCGTGGCGCGGCGGCGCCGGATCGGCGTGCGATTCGGCGTCCGGATCGCGGGTGTAGGACGGCGGATCGGAGGCCGGAAAGGAGTCGTCGCTGGCTTCGTCGACCGTCCCCGGTGCCGCAGCCGTGTCCTGCTCAGCGTGAGCCTGCGTTGTCCCGTCAGCGTGCGTGTGCAGCCCGTTCGGGAATGCGGCGCGAAAGTTGTCTCGCATGTCACTCAGCGCAACACGGTCCTGAGGACGCTTCGGCCCGGCCAGGGAGGGGACAACCGTCGACAGGTCCAAGCTGAGCGACTCGCTGAAGATCGGCTCGGGCGAGTCGTCGGTGCGGAAGAGCCCCTGGGCTTTCGTGTACGCCTCGACCCTGGCGATCACGTCAACGGGCCGGCCGGTCATGCGCAGGTAGCGCAGCGTCTCGTCATCCACCGGAAAGAGCGTCGCGGTCGCCCCGAACTCGGGACTCATGTTGCTGATCGTTGCTCGATCAGCCAGGCCCAGACGCGTGAGGCCGGAGCCGTAGAACTCGACGAACTTGCCGACAACGCCGTGGGTGCGGAGCTGCTCGGTAACGTACAGGACGAGATCGGTCGCAGTTGTGCCGGGAGGCAGCTCACCGTCGAGGCGGAATCCGACCACGATCGGCATCGGCTGGTAACAGGGCTGGCCGAGCAGTGCAGCCTCAGCCTCGATGCCGCCCACGCCCCAGCCGACGACGCCGAGGCCATTGATCATGGTGGTGTGCGAATCGGTCCCGACCAGAGTGTCCGGCAGCAGGACGCCATCGCGCTCGGCGACCACGTCGGCGAGGTACTCGAGGTTGACCTGGTGCACGATCCCGGTGCCGGGCGGGACGACCCGGAAATCGGCGAATGCCTGCTGTGCCCAGCGCAGAAGCGCGTACCGCTCGCCATTGCGCTCGTACTCCCGATCGACATTGATGAGAAACGCAGCGTCACTCCCGAACTCATCGACCTGGACCGAGTGGTCGATGACCAGGTCGGCAGGCACGAGCGGGTTGATCTTCGACGGGTCGCCCCCCATGTCGGCCAGCGCATCGCGCATGGCGGCGAGGTCGACGACGCACGGCACCCCGGTGAAGTCCTGGAGAATGACACGTGCCGGCATGAAGGGCAGCTCCGCCTCGCCGGGCCGAGTCGGGTCCCACGTTGCGAGCGCGCGGACATCGTCCGCTGACACGAGATCGGGGTGGGCGTCCGCGCCGCGCAACATGTTCTCGAGAAGAATCTTGACGGTGTACGGCAGGCGCTCAAGATTCGTGGCACCGGCGGCATCGAGCCGGTAGTAGTCGTACGAGCGGTCGCCGATGCGCAACGTGTCGCGAGCGGCTGCCGGGTGAGCGGATGAATCGGACGTCACGGTCGCCTCCTTTCGTCGCCGCGCTGCACGCGTGGCATCGGTCGAAGTTCGGCGCCGGACGGGTGCGCCCGTCCCGGGTCGACTGGAGCGGTAAGTATACGCCGCGTCGGTGCGACAATCGCGGCGCCGTGATCGAGCGTCGTTGGATTGTCCTCGCGTCTGCGCTGTTGCTTCCGACGGTCGGGCTTGGCCTGTTGGTGCTCCGGGCCGAGCATGAAATCACGCCGCAGGGTCCGCTCCACGTCAAAGGAAAGCGTGAGCCGATTGATGCCTGGCTGCTCAGCGGCACCATCTCATCGGCCCGATGACCTTCCCTCGGTTAGCGATTGCGGAGGCCCACCCAGCGGACAATGGCCTCGGCCGTGGTCCGAGCCCCCAGGGCGCCACGTGCCTCGGCCAAACGCCGATCCGCGGTGCGGCGTGACAGGAATGCTCTGCGCGCGGCCGCACCGAGCGTGTGTCCCGCCTCGAGCAGGTCGAGGAGCTGCGCCGCTTCGGGGTGGAGGGCCTTGCCGCTCCCGGGCGCGGCTCGGGTCAATGGTCCGATCCGGCCCAGATCGTCAAGGAGCCGCTCACGCAGGGCCGGGTCGAGACCGCCGATCCCTATGAGCAGCCCGGCACCCCAGCTTGCGGCGAGTACCGCCGCCGCCGCGTCGGGGGCATCGGCAATAACGGCACGACACACGACGCGCTTCGGTCGGAGGGGGACCTCGTCCAGCTGTTCAACGAGCCGATAGCCAGCGTCACGCAATGACGTGGCAGCCTCCTCCAGCTCCTTCGAGGTTACCACCTCGAGAACGATGATCGGCGGCCGATCCCCGATCATGAGGCGACGAGGGCCGCCGCCTGGCCACGCGATGTCGCTCCGAGCGAATGCGTCGCGCTCGTGACCAGCTCGGTGACCGTCGAGCGTGAGATACCCAGGCGCCGGCCGATCTCCCGGTTCGTCAGGCCGCTGGCCACGAGCTGCATGACCTCGCGCTGGCGTTCGGTGAGATGTCGCGCCGAGGGCCGCGTTCGTGGCGCCGAGCGCCGCATGCCGAGCGAGCGGAGGGACCGATGCACCCGCGCGAGCAGGGGCAGCATCTGCCTGGCGGTCAGCTCGGCTTCGAGCTCGAGGAGGCGACGCCGCGCCTCACTCGCGTCCCCACTGAACCGGATGGCCTCGGCCGCTCCCCATCGTGACCGAAACTCGCCACGGCGGTGATACGGACGCCAGGCTGCAGCCGCCGCGTCGAATTCGGTGGCTGCTTGAGCGTGATCCCCTGCCGCCAATGCCGCGAGACCGAGTGACTCGGGCCGAACTCCGCGCAGCAGCGGCATTGTCTGCGCCTCCAGTGGCTCGCCCGGTAGCCGACCGAGGTCGAGCAACGCCCAGCGTTCGACGAGCGCCGCGAACGGATCGGTGAAACCCAGTTCGACGGCGCCTCGCGCCAAATCGCACGCGTGGCTCGGCCGGCCCCCGTGAAGTTCAGCCTCTGACTGAAGCCATCGCACCGTGTCGAGCCCGACCAGGTCACGCTGAGGACCGTGCTCGATCTCGTCGAGCCGCTGCCTGGCAAGGTCGGTGCTCCCGAGATCGGTCAGGCAGATCGAGAGCGCGGATTCAATCTGTGCGCGTGCGCGACCGTCGATCGGCTCATCGAGCAGCTCGACCGCCAGCGAGACCGCCGCGGCATAGTTGGCCGCATGCAGGTCAAGATTCAGAAGCATGGCTCGGAACTGGAGCTGCCAACCGACCAGGCTGAGGCCGCCGCAGCGTTCGATCATCTCGATGGCAAGCGTGCGACCCGTCCGTGGCTCGCCCGAGCTTTCGTGAGCGGTGATGAGGTTGTTGGCCGCCGTCAACTCGGTGTCCATATCACCGGCGGCTCTGGCCTGTTCGATCGCCCGCTCCATGGCGGGCGCCCAGTCCGTCCCGTCGGCCATGTAACTGGCCAGGCCGGACAACATCTCCGCACGAGCGGTGGGGATGCCCGCACGTTGCGCGGCTTCGAGTCCCTCGCGCGCTATGGCGACACCGCCGGGCTCAAGATCCGGATCGAGATGGATCACTTGCCGAGATCGCTCGACAAGGGCACGGGCGTGCAGCTCCGGCCCGGCACGCTTCCCTGCTTCGACGGCTGAGGCCAACGAAGCGCGGAATCCATCGTCATCGGCGTGGTACCAGGACGTTCGGGAACGAATCAGGGAAACGCGCGCCTGCGTCGCAGCAT
>JBBJNX010000104.1:0-7069 GCA_037721115.1 Candidatus Limnocylindria bacterium | reverse complement strand
GTCATCCTCATCCCGCACGGGCTCGAGCGTCGCACTGTCGAGAAACACGATCGCGTTACGCGCGGGATCGATGGCTGCCACGAACCCGTCGTCGTCCTCGGTCGCGTGCACCCATGCGACGCCGCCGTAGCTGCCGACCCCCGTCGCTCGCACCTCGTCGGTGGCAGCGTCGAGGACGGTAACCCCGTCAGGTCCGCGGACGAGGATCACGTCGGCGTCGCGCGGTACGTCAAGCTGGGCCACGCCGGTGAGATCGGTCTCGATCGTCGGCCCGGCTGGCGGGGCGCGGCCGTCGGGCGACGCGAGCAGGCCCGCCAGCTCGTATGTCTCGACGGTGCCGACATCGGCTCGTCCGACAAGGAGCCGTGGTGCATCGGCGTCATAGGCGAGCGTGGCTATCGAGCCCGCGGCGTCCCATCGCGCGAGCTCCTCCCCGCTTTCGGCATCGGACGCGGCAATGGTCGACCCACCGGCCGCAGCGGTGAAGACGATCGACCGCTCATGGCCGATGGATGAGCGCCGAGGCGCGACGGCGATCGTCGGCGACGGCTCATCGAGGTCGCTACTCCCGACGATCCTGTTCGGATCCGCGACGACGATGCCAGCCGCGATCAGGTACTTCGCCAGCATCGGGTGCGTCCATTCATAGACATCCCGGTCCCAGTCGTTCTGCCAGTTGCTGAGCCACTCCGTCGCGGACCGCGCGTGGTAGACCTCGTCGAAATGATGTCCGCGCGGCACGTCGAGCCGCCACAGGCGGAACACGAGCGCGAAGGCGACCAGCCCGAGCAGCAGCAGCGCGTCACGCCGATCCAGGCGGCGGGTCGGCTCGCGCAGATACGCGTCGGCTGGATTGCGCCTCAGCCAGCCGAACCGCTTGGGACCGCGTGGCTCCGACTCCGTCGACGGATCGGCCGCCCACTCGGCGGGACGCGGGCCACGCGGCGCGGGCAGCGGGACGAGGTCGTCGTCGTCGCGCTCGTCAACGACGTTGGCGTCCACCGCTGGTCGCCAGAGCGTCCGCAATGATCGCCATGCGACGACACTGAGCAAGACGACAGCCATGAACGACAGGGCCCAGATACCCCAGTCCGAAAGCAATGTGGCCGAAAGGAGCGGATCCTGGGCCATCGGCAGCCCGCCGGCACCGGGGTTGACGACCCCCCCCGCAAACGACCAGTCCTCGGTATAGACCCAGTAGATGTTGGCGAAGAACGAGAGTGTCAGGCCGGCGTAGATCCATGGCCACATGCGTCCGGAGAGCAGGAGCGGCGCTGCCAGGGCGAGCGCCGGAAACAGGTACCGCTCGTGGACGCGGGTCGGCAGCACGAAGAACGCGATGGCGAGCAGCAGCGAGGCGAGCAGTACGCCACGCAGATCGTCACGTCGGGCCACCTGGACGAACGCCAGAAGCGCGACCGGGATGAAGAGCACGGTCCCGACCTGCTGCCACGAGAGCGAGAGCGGCCCAAGGACCAGGCCCACGGCGGTGTCATCGCCCCAGGTCAGCGTGTCGCCCAGCCCGCTCCACGGATTGCGCCACATGTTGAACGCATTGACCGAGAGCCCGGTGTACGTGCCCGCTGCCTCGACGAACTTTCCGATGAGGCTGCCAGTCGGGTCAGCCTCGGGGAGGAATCCCAGCAGTCCGCGCGGATCGCCACCGGCGAGCGGTGCGTAGAGCGCCATGTCGAACGGAAGCATCAGCACGGTCAGCGTCCCGAAGCCGACCGCCAACGAGGTGAGGACGCGCAACGGATCACGCCGATCATGGTGGATGGGGTCACTCGAACGGCCGACGAGGTGACGTCGAACGCCCACGATGGCCACGATCGGAACCAGGAATGCGAACTGAAACTTGACCAGCAGAGCGACGACGGCACCGAACGCCGCGACCTCGGTCCAGCCACGGGCAAGCGCATAGACCGTCCCCAGCAGGACCAGGGTGCCGACCGAGTCGATCTGGCCCCACACCGCCGAGTCGAAGATCGTCCCGGGATTGAACAGGTAGATGGTGGCGGCCGCGATGCCGAGCGTCTCTGCCCGGACCGAGAAGCGCGCCTGTTCCACGAGTTCCTCGCCCCAGCGACGGCAGATGACGAACAGGAGCCAGGCGACGGCGACGTCCGCAAACATGCCCGGGAGCTTGACGAGGCCACCGGTCGCGTCCTGGCCGACGAGCGGGCCGAGCGCCGCGCCGATGGTGCCGAGCAGCCAGAGCACGTACAGGTAGCCCGGCGGGTAATCGCTGAAGTAGCCTTCCTCGTAGAATTGAGATGGCCCGACGCTTGCCAGCCGCTGGGCCCAGGCGGTGAAATCGCCGACGTCGATCGAGAACCCGCTCTCGGGCAGGTAAACGGCGGCGACAAAGAGGCGCAGGGCAAGGCCGAGAACGAGGATGGTCGTGAGGATTGTGCCGGCGTCGAACCGCCGAAACAGATCGGGTACCCCAACACCCCGTCGGCCGACGGGGCCACGGGCCATCAGGTGCAGCGCCCTCGAGGGGTGCGCTGATTCGTCATGCGCGCCAAGGTGGCGGTGAGTATACATCGAGCCTCCGACGGCTCCGAAGGCCGTCGAGATTCGCCGCCGATCGCGGTGAAGCGCTGGATCCCGCACACCGACAACGCCGTCGCGTTCGCGGCACTGTTCGTGGCGGTGCTCGCCTTCGGGATCTATCTCCGCACCATGCTGCCAGCGACCGGATTCTGGGACACCGGCGAGGCTCAGACCGTGCCGCCGACGCTATCGATCTTCCATCCCACCGGATTTCCGATGTATCTGATGGTCGGCTGGCTGTGGAGCCAACTGCCGATCGGCGAGGTCGCCTGGCGCATGAATCTGCTCTCGGGGATTTCCGTGGCCGTTGCGGCTGGCTTCGTGGTCCTGATCACCGGACACCTCATCGGCGAACGGGATCGCGCCGTGCGCGCGACTGCGGCCGGCATTGCAGGCGCCGCCTTTGCCTTCGCCTCCGAACCATGGGAGAACGCGACCCGCGCCGATGTGCATGCCCTCAGCATCCTGTCGGTCACCATCCTGGTGTGGCTCCTCCTCACCTGGCGAGCTGCCGAGTGGTCGGGATCACGCCGCGCCGGAGGTTGGCTGGTGGGAGCTGCCCTGGCGTTCGGGCTCGGGTTGGGTGTCCATCCGCTCATCGGCCTGTTCGCCTTCGGCATCGTCGCATGGCTCTTCGTCGTTGACGGCGGCTTTTGGCGACGGTGGCGGCTCATCGCGTTGTGCGCGGCGGTGGTCATCATCGGCATCGGCTCGTTCGCCTTCATCTGGGTGCGCGCCGTCATCGACCCCGAGCCGGCGCTCTTCTACGCGCGGCCGGACACCTGGGAACGCTTTCGCTACCTCGTCTTCGCCGAACAGTTCAGCGGTCTCTTCCAGGATTTCCGCGACCCGTTGGCGGACCTGCGCGACAAGTGGGCGGACGCTGAACGCGTGCTGGCTGCTCAGTTCGTGGCGCCAGGCTGGCTGCTGATCGCCATCGGAGCCGCCATCGTTGCCGCGCGCTCGATGGGGACGTTCGCGGTGCTCGCGCTGTTCGTCATCGGTAACGTGCTGTACTCGATGAACTTCAGGGACGGCGACATCGACCGCTACTACATGCCGACCGTGGCCGTGCTGGCGCCCCTCCTGGGGGTTGCCCTGGCGACCGTCGGCACTGCGTGTGCGCAGGCAGTTGCCGAGGTCGGGCGGCGGCTCGTCACGACCACGCAGGCTCGTCGATCATTGGCGACCCTCGGCGGCGGGCTCGTGCTCGGGCTGGGGGCCCTGCTGCCGGCAGCGTCGCTGGTGACCGGCTACGACGCGCACGACCAGAGCCAGAACCGAGACGCCGATGCCTGGGTCGCATCGGTCCACGAGCTCCTGCCACCGAACGCCGTCATCGTCAGCTGGTGGAGCTACAGCACGCCGCTCTGGCACCACCGCTGGGTGCTGCACGAGCGCCCGGACGTGACCATCATCGATGAACGCGACATCCTCGACGATGGGTACCGTACGATGAACAACGCGATTCGCGCGCATTTCGGCCGGCGGCCGGTCTACGTGGTGCTTCCCGACTGGGAGCGCGCGAACGTCACCGAGCAATGGGAGATGAGCACGCTGCCCACGCTGCCCGGGTTCACCCGCCTGCTTCTCATCGAAGGTCCCGCCACATGACCGATCCCGCCCGCCCGCGCTTGACCTTCTTCTTTCCCGCATTCAACGAGGAGGAGAACCTGGCCGAGACGGTGCGGCGTGCCATCGACGAGATCGGGCCGTTGGTGGACGGTTCGATCGAGGTCCTCGTCGTCGACGACGGGTCGACCGACCGAACGCCGGAGATGGCCGATGCCCTCGTCGCGGCCGACATCCGCGTGCGGGTCCATCACCAGGAGAACCGCGGATACGGCGGTGCCCTGCGGGCCGGCTTCGCCAACGCCAGCGGTGAGCTGATCTGCTTCAGTGACGGGGATCTCCAGTTCGATCTGCGCGAGATGTCCCGCCTGCTGTCACGCCTCGAAGACCCGGCCATGCGGGCCGTCAACGCGGTGATCGGGTACCGCATCAAGCGCCGGGATCCACCGCACAGGATCTTCATCGCCAAGAGCTACAACGCCATCGTTTCGGCGCTGTTCGGCCTTCGGGTGCGGGATATCGACTGCGCCATGAAGCTGTTCCGGCGCGAAGTCTTCGATGGCCTGCCGCTCGACACCGATTCGCCGTTCCTGTCGGCCGAGCTGCTTATCAAGCTGCGAGCGCGGGGCGAGCGGCTGGCCCAGGTCGGTGTGAATCACTTCCCGCGAGCGGCGGGCACCAACACCGGCGCGAGCTTCCGCAAGATCCTGCGCACGTTCCGCGACATCGGAAAGCTGCGATTGGCGCTCTGGACCCGACGGCGCGAGGTGCTCGGCCAGGTTCGCCCGTAGGGGGCGATCACGACTCCTCGGAGGGCGGCCCCTTCTCGCCCGAGAGGTCGACGTCGAGCGAGTTGACGAACTCGCGGAAGACCGCAAGGCGCTCCTCCTCCTCCGCGGTGCCCTCCTCCGTGCTGTCCGGCTCCACGCCGGCCTCATCGAGGACGCGCTCGTCCACGTAGATTGGAGATCCGGTTCGCACCGCGACCGCGATGGCGTCCGAGGTACGCGAGTCGACCTCGCTCTCGTCACCGCTGGCGTTCTCGACGTACAGGCGCGCGTGGAACGTCCCTTCGGTCACATGGGTCACGACGACGCGACTGATACCGGCGCCGAGCGCGGCGAGCACGGTGACCAGGAGATCGTGCGTGAGCGGGCGTTCGGCGGAAAGGCCCTGCAGCCGCATCGCGATGGCGTTGGCCTCAGAAGTGCCGATCCAGATCGGCAGGTATCGGTCTCGTTCGGACTGCTTGAGGATCACCACGTGCTGGCTCGAGAGCATGTGCACGCGCACGCTCTCCACCACCATCTCGATGAGCCGGACCCGGCCGAACGGCTGTTCCGCCATGGACCGATTCTAGCGCCGGCTACTCGAGCACGAGCCGAACGACGCCGTCCGCGGTCAGCAGGTAGGCCGCTGCAGGGCCGTCACTGACCGATGTGACCGACAGGCCACGGACGTCGTTCAGCGGCGAAACAGCCGGTCCGTCGGCGGGGGCCAGCCACTGACCGACGAACGCGCCGTCGGCACGCTGGAAGGCAATGATCCGATCGTTCGCGGCGTCGTAGACATAGAGGAGGTCTCTGTCGCCGACCGTGGCGCCATCGAGAAGCTGGTAGTCGAGATCCGGCCGCACATCTCCGTCGGGAGGCCGGTCAAGCGAGTAATCGGCCTGGTTGCGCGGTGAGCCGAAGTCGACGCGCGTGACCGTATCGGCGTGCAGCAGCCAGGCATTGACGTCCACGCGCAGGTCCCGCGCGTCACGCGGATCAAGATCAGGCTCGTCGGTCAGGAATGGCACTGAAGGATCCGGATAGGTGACGGGTATCACGGCCGGTGGCGTCCAGCGGTCCACCTCGCCGGACGCGCCGTCCACGACATACAGGTTGAAGATCTCGAGCGGAGGCCGATGCTGGAGCGCGCCCATCAGGGACGTCTCCGAGCTGATCTCGGCGGCACCGGCGAGCGGCATCTGCCGTGGAATCCTCTCGGTCAGATCGATGCGCCACGCCGTTCGTTGGCGGTCGATGACCACCACGTCCGTGGCGGCCGTCGCGATCAGCCACGGATCTCCGGGTATCTCACCGCTTTCGAGCGCGAGTCCGGCTCGATAGATGACGCTGATGCTGCCATCGGCTGGGTCTGTCCGCACGATCCGGCCACGTCCGGCATCGAGGACCCAGAGTGATCCATCGCTGCCAGCAACCATGTCGACCGGATCCACGTCATCGAGGCTGTCGCCGAGGTCCACCACGCGATCCACCGTCTCCACGCGGGCAACCTGGTACAGCGCGTCCAGGCGCCGGTCGATGCGGCGTCGGAGCGGGGCCAACTGCTGATCATCGACACCGACGCTGGAGGCGCGCGCCACGGCGGCGTCGGCATCCGCCAGGAGCTCGATCGCGCGCGGCGGATCGCGATCGACAAGATCGGCGCCCTCGACGCGATCCTCGACGGTGCCGACCAGGTCGACCGCCTCGGCAATCGCGTCTCGCGCAATGCTGGCGCGCGGGATGGCGTCGGTGGGACGAGGGGCGGGCAGACCTGCCACCGTCGATCCCAGCGCGAGGAGGCCCGCAACCACGACCATGCCGGCCAGGCCGACCCTGCGCCGACGACCCTGCTCGCGTTCGGCGGTGCGGGGAATGCTGCGCGGGTATTCCGCCCGACGGCGCGGCACGAACGCGAGGACCCAGGTGAGAGACGTCAGTACGCCGTGGCCGAACGCCGATTTCACGCCCTCGGCCGCATCACCGGCACGGTGCAGGCCTCGGCCGATGGCGTCCGCGAGCGGCACGGGGCTCTGATCCGGCAGACCCGCGAACGGCTCGGCGGGACGAACCGGCTCGAGATGATGAGTGGTGGCGGTGGAGGGGAGACCGGTCACCTCGACCGCCAGAATGCCATCCGACCCCGTGCCACCACGGATGGCAAACAG
>JBBJNX010000103.1:0-7176 GCA_037721115.1 Candidatus Limnocylindria bacterium | reverse complement strand
GATCTCAGGGAGGCCCTCATCGGCGAGGAGCGGCAGGACGCGGAGGACCTCATCGAGCGAGCCGAGGCCAAGGGCGTGCTGCTCGCCGTCGATCACACGTTCGTGTATACCGCCGCCGTCCGCAAGATGCGCGAGATGGTCGAGAGCGGGGACCTGGGGCAGATCTATTACATCGACAGCGTTCGCATCAATCTCGGAGTGTTCCAGTCGGACGTCAACGTGATCTGGGACCTCGGGCCGCACGACATCAGCATCATCGACTACATCATGGGAGGCCAGGTGCCGACCGAGGTCTCGGCCATCGGTTCCGCTCACGCCGGAAGCGTGCGAGAGAATGTCGCCTACGTGACCATGCGCTATGGGCCGAGCGTGCTCGCGCACGTCCACGTCAACTGGCTCGCGCCCGCCAAGATCCGACGCACGATTGTCGGCGGCTCGCGTCAGATGGTGGTCTACGACGACATGCAGCCGTCGGAAAAGCTCCAGGTCTACGACCGCGGCGTCACGATCGCGCCGTGGGATGATCCGGAACAGATGTACAGCCAGCTCGTCTCGTACCGATCGGGCGACACGTGGGCGCCGAACCTCGGCAACACGGAGGCGCTGGCCGTCGAGGCAGCAGAGCTCATCGGCTGCATCCGGAATGGTGGCGAGCCAGTGGGAAGCGCACAATCCGGACTTCGAACTGTGCGCATCCTTGCTGCGGCCGAGCAGTCCATGCATCACGGCTCGCAGTTCGTGAACCTGGCTGAAACCTCGACGATGGAGCCGATCGCCATCGAGGCGCCGACGCAGATTCCGCTCGATTCGACCAGTGGAGCGAACCTCGCCGCCGGATGACGTAATCTCTCACCGATAGCATCAGCCTGATCGCCATGCGGAGACGCATGGCGATCAGAGTTATCATCCAGCTCGGCCATTTCAGGAGATTCTCCGGCCATGGAGCTTCGTTCGCTTCTTCAGATTCTCGTCACGCGCTGGTGGATCATCGTTCCCACCTTCCTGATCACGGTCGGCGTGGCAGGCGTCCTGGCCCTGAGCCAGGACCCTTCCTACGAGGCGGGGACCAGCCTGATCGTCACGCCCGCCGCCGACATCGCCGACGAGACGCTGTCGGCCCTGGCGGTGATCAGCCGTCAGACGGAGATCACCGACACGTTCGCCCAGGTCGCGTCCAGCCGGCTGATCCAGCGTGTTGCCGCCGACGAGCTCGCCCTGACCGGGGACCAGCGACGCGACGCGGCTATCGTCAGCCGCCTCGTGACCGGCACGACTCAGCTCTCGATCATCGCCAGCTCGACCGATCCCGCACTTGCGGCCGCCTATGCGAACGCGGTGGCCGATGCGCTCGTCGACTTCGTTGGCGAGCGCTACGCGGTGTTCGACGTGTTCGTGGTCGATGTGGCAAGCGTTCCGGCCAGCCCGGTTTCACCGAACGTGCCCCTGACACTTGGCCTCGGCGGTGTCGCCGGGCTGCTGCTCGGCATCGGGCTGGCGGTGGTGGCTGCCCTCGTGCGACCTCCGGCGCGCGCGCCGCTCCGTGACATCCTGGATCCGGAGACCTGGATCTTCAATGAGCCGTTCCTGGTCTACCGCCTGCGCCAGGAGATGAGCAGAACGCGACGCAGTCGTCAGCCACTGGCCCTGGGCATGATCGACGTCAACCATCGCCAGGCGCTCGACGGCCTCATGCCACGCGGCCGCTCGGAGGCGCTCCGCCGCATCGCAGCCCTCTTCGACAGCCACCTTCGGCCCGAGGACATCATCTCGCGGATCAGCGGAACCACCTTTGCCGTCCTCATGCCAGACACGAGCGAGGAACAGGCGGTGGCCATGCTTCAGGCCATGCGGTCACGCATCACAGCTCCAGCGCTCGGCGCGGTGAACGGGGCGCCGGTTTACGCCAATCCGGCCGCCGGCGTGGTCGAGTACCGCGAGGGGACGACCACCGACGCACAGCTGCTCCAGCATGCCCGACTGGCGCTCAACGCGGCGGAGGCTGGGCCGGTGGGTCGCACGGAACCGTTCTCATCGGTCACCGCAACCCGGACGGGGTGACAATGGATCGGACGGATGTCACCGCTGCCGCTCGCGGCGGCGGCATCGTTTTTGGCGGAAAGCTGTTCGCCTGGGGGGCCCGCTTCGTCCTCGCGATCGCGCTGGCCAGACTCCTCGGAGCCGGGCAGTATGGCCTCTACACGGTCGCTCTCTCGATCGCCGCAGTCGTTTCCGCGATGGCCGTGTTCGGCCTCGACGCAGCGATGATCCGCTATCTGGCGATCTTCGCCGCGCGCGGGGACGGGGCACGCATGCGCGGAAGCATCCAGGTCGGCTTCGCCATTCCGGTCGCGCTCGGCGTGATTGCCGCCGCCATGCTCGTCGTGATGGCCGAGACCATCGCCACGTCGTTCATCGGCGAGCCGGCCCTGGCACCGCTGCTGCGAATCACCGCGCTGCTCGTGCCAGCCATGGTGCTCAACTCCCTGCTGGCGGCCATGCTCCAGGGTCTCCGCCAGTTCGGGCGCTCGGTGCTCGCCGAACAGATCATGCAGCCCACCTCGCGCGCGCTGATCCTCGTCGCCTTCGCCCTGACGGGCATGAATGCTGCGCTCGCGCTGGTTGCCACCCTCATCTCGACCGTCGCCGTGGGGGTGGTGATGCTGGTCTACCTTCGGCGCGCGGTGCCTCGCGTCGCGGTCGCGCAGCGGCCGACGGGCGAGATCGTTCGGTTCTCGCTGCCGGTCTACTTCTCGAACGTGGTCAATACCTTCAGCGGGAACCTGCAGACGCTGCTTCTCGGCGCCCTGAGCACGGTTGCTTCCGCCGGCATCTTTTCGATCGCCAACCAGATCCAGCTGGTCGGCGGTCTCTTCCACGCGGCCCTCGTCCGCGCCACCATGCCCCTCTTCGCCGAGCTCCACGACGCCGGCGAACGGTCACGGCTCGAGCACCTCTATCAGACGACCTCGAAGTGGACGTTCAGCTTGAACATGCCCTTCTTCCTCGTCTCGATCGCATTTCCGGACGCGCTCATGGCCCTCTTCGGGCCCGAGTTTGCTGACGGCACGCAGGCGCTCGTCATTTTGGCCTGGGGCGCGATCATCAACGCGGCGACCGGCACCTCGGGCGCCATGCTAGACATGACGGGACACACCGCCATGAAGCTGATCAATTCGACCGTCTCGGTCGGCCTGGCGATCGGGCTCAATCTCCTCCTCATCCCACAGTACGGGATCGTGGGCGCTGCGGTCGCCGCGGTCGCGGCCGTCACGGCGGTCAACGTGCTGCGTGTCGTCGAGGTTGCGCGCCTGGAGGCGGTGGGTCCGTACAATCGGACCTACATCAAGCCGATAGTGGCCGGCGGCATCGCATTGGCTCTCGGACTCGGTGTCGGCCGCGTCGCACTGGCCGACATGCCACTACTCGTGTCCGGCGGTGTCGGAATCGTCGTGCTCACGAGCGCGTACGCCATCCTGCTCCGGGCGATGGGCATCAGCGAAGAAGACCGTTTCGTGCTTGGACGGGCCCTCGATCGCGTCCGCCGGCGCCCGGGCGCTCGCGGGCGGAAGAACGTCATGGCAGACCCGGACGCCCAACGCGTGCCGCGATGACGAGCCACGCAGAGCCGGTGACAGACGCGGTATTCATCGTTGGCGTGAGCCGGAGTGGCACAACCCTCATGCGGCATATCCTCGAGGGGTCGTCGCAGGTTTCGGTCTGTCGCGAGAACCACTTCCTCGGACACCTGCTCGCCTCGGAGGGCGTGCGACAGCACCTGCGCCGACGCTTCGGCGATCACCCCGATGATGATGCCGCCCGCCGCCTGGTGGACTTTCTGTACGATGGCGGCCTGGAGCGCTCATCCAGGCTCCGCGGGATGAGCCGCCAATGGGTCTGGACGACGCGTCACATTCCACGCGATCGATTCCTCGAGCGGTTCCTTGCCTCTGACCGCAGCGAGCGAGCACTGTTCGAGATTGTCCTGCGCACGTACGCCGACCACGAGGGCAAGGCGATCATGGGAGAGAAGACGCCGGCACATGTGCGCTACGTGGATACCCTGCTCGAGTGGTTCCCAGGGGGTCGCGTGGTGCACATGGTTCGGGACCCGCGAGCCATCTACGTCTCGGAGCTCCGCCGACGCGCCGAGCATTCGCCGTCGCTGCCGTACCGTCTGCTGCGCCCGATCGGGCCACTCCTTTCCGGCTTCGTCCTGCTGGAAACGACGCTCGTCTGGCTCGAGAGCGTGATGCGGTTGGAGCGCAACAGGACACGCCACGCAGGCCGTTACCTCGCCGTGCGCTTCGAGGACCTCGTCGTTGAGCCCGAGCGGGAGATCCGCCGCACCTGCGGCTTCCTCGGCGTCCCATTCGAGCGCGCCATGCTCGAGCAGGTCGTTGTCAGCCGTGGCCACAACGTCGGGCGGGCCGGCTTTGATGGTGGAGCGGCGGGCCGTTGGCGAGATCGGCTGGGACCGGCCGGGCGAGCCTGGTTCCGTGCCTGGTTCGGCCCGCGTCTGCGGAGGCTCGGCTACCGTGACTGAGCCGATGGCGGCGTCCTCCGCCGCACAGCCCGACGGACGGCTTCCCCTCATCGCCACCCTGCTGGACGAGCTCCCGCGGCGGGCGATCCGTTACTGCCACTGGAAGAGCACATCTGGCCTCGATCGCGCGCTCCAGGGCCGCACCGACCTGGACCTGCTCGTCGACCGTAGCCAGGCCGACGCCTTCGGCATCGTGATCCGCGAGATCGGCTTCAAGCCGTTCATCTCGCACGAGAGCCGGCGGTATCCGGCGGTCGAGGACCACATCGGGCACGATGCCAGCAGCGGGCGATTGGTCCACCTCCACGTGTATTACCAGCTCATTCTGGGCGAGCACTACACCAAGAACCACCGGCTGCCGCTGGAGCGCGCCTTCCTCGACGCGGCCCGTGATCTGAACGGGATCATGGTCCCGCCGCCTGCTCTTGAGCTGACCGTCCTCGGGCTGCGGACGCTGCTCAAGTACCGGGACGCCGACGCCCTCAAAGATTTCCTGCGGCTCGGCCGGCGGGGCGGCATCCCGCCGGACGCGCGCGGCGAGCTCGAGATGCTGCGGGCGCTGGTTTCCGACGACGAACTGCGCGCCACCATGGCCGCGCATCTGCCGACCGTGTCTCACGACCTCGTTCCCGAGCTTCTCGCTGTCCTGGCGCGCGACCGGCGCGACGCCGCGGCGCTCCGCGGTCTTCGGCGCCGCGCCATCCGCGGGCTGCGGCCGTTCGAACGGCTGTCGCGAGGACAGGCGACGCTGTCGTACGCCCGGACCCGTGTTGCCCGCAGCTGGCCGCTGAGCCCGCTGCTCCGCGGGCTGACGCGGTCGGAACTGCGTCGCAAGACGCCGCTCGGTGGGGGCCTCACGATCGCCCTTGTCGGACCGGACGGAGCCGGCAAGTCGACGCTCGTGTCCGAACTGACCGAGTGGCTGGCGTGGCGGCTCAATCTGCGCGTCTACTATCTCGGCTCGGCGCAGCCATCGAGGCGCACCAAGGTGCTTCGCTCCCTCAGTCGGTCCGCTCGCAGCGCGGCTCGTCGCCTGAAGCGCGTGCCTGACCTCGGTCTGTTGGACCGTGCCGCGGACGTGATCACCGCCCTGCGGTATCTCGCCGACGCCGATGACCGCGCCTCGCGCGTCCAGGCCGGGCGGTCCCTCGCTGCGCGCGGAGCCGTGGTCCTGTTCGATCGCTTTCCGCTGCCCGGCGTGCGCGTGGGGGATCGGCTCATGGATGGTCCGCGCATTCCAACGCTGGCCTCGCTGGCGTCGTCGCGCATGCTGCGCCGAATGGCCGCGCGCGAGAGCGCGATCTACCATCGCATTGCGCCGCCGGACCACATCATTCAGCTCGCGGTCTCCTCCGAGGTGGCACTCGGCCGCAAGGGCAATCGCTCGCCGGAGTCGGTCGAGGCGAAGAGCCGTTCACTTGCCCAGGCCGACCTCGCCGAGCTCGCCCCATTGACTCGGATCGACGCCGAACAGCCGCTCGCCGCTGTCGTGGCCGCGGTCAAGGCCTCGGTCTGGAAGCTGCTGTGAGGACGATCGAGCTCGCGGGATCGGTCGGGGCGGGCAAGACCTCGCTGGTCGAGCCCCTGCGCAGCATCCTCGCCGATGAGAGCCATGAGGTGCTGACCCTGTCGGAGGCGCGGAAGCGCGTCGCGCCGCACGGCTTCGGCTGGCCGGCCGGCCTTGCCGGCGCGGTGCGCTTCACCGCGCGGCACCCGGGGCTGGTCGTGCACGCAGCCCGCTCATTGCTCGGCGCACCGATTCCTGGGTGGCACCGCCGGCATATCTTCATGCTCGTCATGCGCCTGGGGTCTGAGCTCGACATGATCGAGGCGAAGCTGAGCCCGGAAGCATCGGTCATTCTTGATGAGGGCTGGCTGCACCGATCGGTCAACCTGTTCGCGTGGCGCGTGCCGATCCCCGCGCTCGAGGAGATCGCTCGCTACCTGGATCGAGCGCCCCTGAGCCGCACCATCGTCCTGGTCGACGCGCCGAAGGCGATCTTGCGCGACCGCCTCGCCAGTCGAGGCCTCCCGAAGCGGCTGCGCGACCGTCCCGATGCGGAGGCGGATGCGTTTCTCGCGCGAGCGGAGCGGGTGCTGGGCCTGGCGGCCTCCTCGCTTGCCGAGGATCCACGGGGCGTCCGACTCTTGAGGGTCACCAATGACGGGTCGCCGGAAGATCTGTCGAGGCGCCTCGCCGGAGGGCTCACCAGCGGGATCGCAGCGGTGCGGCCATGGCGACACGTGCAGGCGTGGCCGAGCCTGCCGAGACCGGATCGGCTCGTTGGGCGCAACGTCGCACGGCTGCGCGCCACGCCGTTGAGCGCGGACCTCGTCCGAGCGGCGAGTCGCGGATTCGGGCTCCCGGATCCGGTGGTGGCGGAACCTTCGCCCGCGCCAGGTGGACGAGGGACCGTGCTCACCCTGCGCGATGGCGACGGGGAGCGCTGGCTGCTCAAGCGATACAAGGCGAGCCTCGCCGACGATGACATCGCCGTCGAGCACGCCGTCCTGCAGCGCCTGACCCAAATCGGATTCCGCGCTCCCCGCCTCAAGGGCGATGACGCCGGTCTGACCATGCTGCGAGCGAATGGTGCCCGACTCGCGCTGTTCGAGATGGTGAGCGGCCACCA
>JBBJNX010000102.1:0-7203 GCA_037721115.1 Candidatus Limnocylindria bacterium | reverse complement strand
ACGGCGGACGGTCACAAGCTGACCGTGTACGCCCAGAACCTGGAGACGAGCGGCGCGAACGAGGTGCTGGCCGACGGTCAGCGCGTGCGTCTGGCGTGGAATCCGCACCACACGTTTGTGATCGGTCCGGCTGCCGGATCGACCGCCGAGGGGGATCAAAATGAGGAGGTTGAAGCAGAGACCGATGCGTGACCAGAGCAGGGACAACCAGATCGAGCGGGCGATTGCCCGGGCATTCAACAACGGGGGGCGCTATTCACGACGCGCCTTTCTGCGCCGCGCCGGCAGGGGCGCGGTCGTCGCCGGCGGCGCGTTGACGCTGCCCTCGATTCTCGCTGCGTGCGGAATCAGGCCGGGCGCCAGCGGCTCGGCCGCGCCGTCCGCTGCCGGGATGGTCGGTGGTGGCGACACGGCAGGAAACCTCGTCTTCGCCAACTGGCCGCTTTACATCGACCAGGACGAAGAGACCGGCGAGTCGCCCACGCTGCAGCAATTCACGGAAGCGACCGAGATCGAGGTCGACTACCAGGAGGCTATCCAGGACAACCAGGAGTTCTTCGGCACCATTCAGCCGGCGCTTTCGGCCGGCCAGGACACTGCCTGGGACATGATCGTGCCGACCGACTGGATGGTCGGCAAGATGATCGGACTCGGCTACCTCGAGCAGTTCGACGTTGCCGCCAGCGTCCCGAACTTCGTCGCCAACGCGGCCGACAAGTACAAGAATCCCAGCTACGACGCCGACAACCTGCACAGCGTGCCATGGCAGTCAGGGATCACCGGCATCGCCTACAACCCGGAGCTGACCGGACGCGAGCTGACGAGCTTCGCGGACCTGCTGGATCCCGAGTTCGAGGGCAAGATCGGCATGTTCAGCGAGGTGCGCGATGCGCTCAGCCTGGCGCTCCTCCATAACGGGGTTCAACCCAAGGACGCAACCGAGGAAGAGGTGCGCACGGCGGCAGCCGTGCTTGAGGAGCAGGCCCCGCTCGTGCGCGGCTACTACGGCAACGAGTACGCCCAGGAGCTCGCCAACGGCAGCCTCGCCGCCACGATGGCCTGGTCGGGCGACGTCTTCCAGCTCCAGTTCGACAATCCGGACCTGCGCTTCATCGTCCCTGAGGCAGGCGGCATCCTGTGGATCGACAACCTGACGATTCCGAAGGAAGCCAAGCATCCGAACGACGCGCTCGCGTTCATGGACTTCGTGTTCCAGCCGGAGATTGCGGCGCAGATCACCGAGTACGTGAACTACATCTGCCCGGTGCCGGCCGCGCAGGAGATCATTCGCGCCCACGCGCAGGAGGCGACCGACGAGGGCGATCAGGAGACAGCGGACTACCTGACCAGCGTGGCGGACTCCGAGCTCGTCTTCCCGTCCGACGAGATGCTGAGCAACCTGCACAGCTACAAGGTGCTCTCAGAGGAGGAAGAGGCGCTCTGGAACGAGCTCTACCAGGAGATCACGCAGGGCTAGGGAAGCGACCGGACCCGCGGTCATGGCTGGTTGGCTGCGCCGCCACGGCGGGCTGATCCCCTACCTGTTCCTGTTGCCCGGCGGCCTCTGGCTGGTCGTGTTCTTCGTGCTGCCGATGCTGACCATGGCATCGGTGGCACTCCAGGAGGGCACCCTCGGCACCGGCTTCCGCCTCACGTTCAACGTCGGGATCTTCCCCGAAGTGCTGGGTCGTTACAGCGAGCAGTTTCTGCGCTCGGTGCTTTACGCGCTCGTGGTGACCGGCCTCACGCTGGCGATCGGCTATCCGATGGCGTACACGATCGCGTTCCGCGGCGGGCGCTACAAGAACGTCCTCCTGCTGCTGGTCATCCTCCCCTTCTTCACCAGCTTCATCATTCGCACCATCAGCTGGAAGTTCATCCTGGCCGATCAGGGCTTTTTGCTGGGAACGCTCAAGGAGATCGGGATCCTGGACGACGGCTTTCGACTGTTGGCAACGCCGATCGCCGTCATCAGCGGCATCACCTACAACTACCTGCCGTTCGTGGTGCTGCCGCTCTACGTGGCGCTGGAGAAGATCGATTACAAGCTCGTCGAGGCCGCCACCGATCTCTACGCAAGCCGGCGCCAGGCCTTCCTGCGCGTCACGCTCCCCCTGTCGATGAGCGGCGTCTTCGCCGGATCGCTGCTCGCCTTCATTCCTGCGGCCGGTGACTACATCAACGCCGAGCTGCTCGGCGGAACGCGCGAGACGACCATGATCGGAAATGTCGTCCAGACGCTCTACCTCACGAACAACGATTACCCGCAGGCATCCGCCATCAGCCTGATCCTGATGCTCGGATTGATCGGAGGCGTGCTGCTCTATACCCGCGCGCTGCGCGGCCAGGAGCTCACCGTCTGATGGCGACCGATACGACCCTCGCCACCGCGCCGGCAATCGCGCGCTGGCCGCGCCGACCACGTCGCGATCCGGCCGCCGCCATCCTGCCCCTCTTTACCGGTCTCGTCGTGCTTTATCTGCTCCTGCCGATCATCGTGATGATCGTCTTCGGCTTCAACGACCTGCGCGGCCGCTTCAACTTCACGTGGCAGGGCTTCACCCTGGAGCACTATGCCAACATCTTCACCAGCCAGCCGCGCATGAACGACGCGCTGCTCAACAGCATCATCGTCGCCGTCGTCTCGACGCTGGTGGCCACGGTACTGGGAACGCTGATCGGGCTTGCCCTCAGCCGCTATGAGTTCCGCGGGCGTGGCCCCATCAACCTGCTGATCTTCCTGCCGATCGCGACGCCGGAGGTGGTGCTGGGCGCATCGCTGCTTGCGCTCTTCGTGTCGGCCGGCGTCGCTCGAGATATCACCACCATCACGATTGCTCACATCATGTTCAACATCAGCTTCGTGGTCGTTACGGTGCGGGCTCGGCTGGCCGGCTTCAATCGAAACGTCGAGGAAGCGGCGATGGACCTCGGCGCCGATGAGTGGACCACCTTCTGGAAGGTGACCTTCCCCCTGATCTTTCCCGGCATCCTGGCCGCGGCGATGCTCGCCTTTGCGTTCAGCATCGATGACTTCGTCATCACCCAGTTCACCGCCGGCGTCGACCAGACCTTCCCGCTCTGGGTGTACGGCGCGTCTCGCATCGGCGTGCCGCCCGAGGTCAACGTGATGGGCACCATCATCTTCTCCCTCGCCATCCTGGGCATCCTGGGCTGGTCTCTCCTTCAGCGACGGGACCACCTCGTTGCCACACCGACGCGGATGGACCGATGAGTACCGCGTCGTATACGATCGGCGAAGCTGCCAGACGCGTCGGAGTCTCGCCGTCAGCGCTGCGCCTCTGGGAGCGCCAGGGCCTCGTGCGGCCGCAGCGCAGCGAGGGGCGCTATCGGCTCTACAGTGAGGACGACCTCGACCGACTGCGCAGCGTCCGCCGCCTGCGCCAGGTCGACCGCCTCAACGCGCCCGGCATCCGGCGTGTCCTGCGCGGCAACGTCGCCGACGTGCACGACGGAGAGCGTCGAGTCGACGGTCGGCTCCTCCGCGCGCTGCGGGAGCAACGGGAACTCAGCCTACGTGAAGCCGCCGAACGATCGGGCCTTTCGCTCAGCTCGGTCTCCGCGCTCGAGCGTGGAGAGTCCGGTGCCAGCGTGGCCACCCTCCAGCGCCTGACGGCCGCGTACGGGACAACGCTCGCCGAACTCTTCGCCGGCCCCGACACGGGCTCGCACGACCGACTGATGCCGGCCGGCGAGCGTCCGGTCCTGCGCCTCGCGGGCGAATCCGTGCGGATCGAGCAGTTGTCGCGTGGGTCGACCCAGCTCGAGCCGCAGCTCTTCGTCCTCGCCCCCGGCGCCTCGAGCGACGGCGCCTACGCTCACGCCGGCGAGGAGTTCCTCTACCTGCTCTCGGGCGCGCTGACCGTCTGGATCGGCGGCGACGAGACGTACCAGCTGACCCGTGCCGGAGACGCGCTGAGCTTCCCGTCCAACCTTCCGCATCGCTGGCGCAACGACGCCGGCGGGGAGACCCGACTGCTATGGATCAACACGCCACCGACCTTCTGACCGATTGGCCGGCGCTTCGCGCCGGCATTCCGCCGGTATGGGCTCGCTACGCGGACCTCGTGGTCGAGCGCGCTTTCGGCTCCTGGCTTGAGACACCCGATGGCGTTCGCTACCTCGATTACACCTGCGGGATCGGCGTCACGAACACGGGGCACGCACATCCTCGCGTCGTGGCCGCCATCGCCGAGCAGGCGGCAAAGGGCATCCACCTCCAGCAGAACATCGTGTACCACCAGCCCGGACTTGAGCTGCATCGGCGCCTGCCGCAGCGCTTTCCGAATCCGCGACCCGGAACGGACTACGGGCTCTTCCTCTCGAACTCGGGCGCAGAGGCGGTCGAGGCCGCCATGAAGCTGGCCAAGGCGGCAACCCGTCGCAGCGCCTTCATCGCTTTTCGCGGTGGCTTCCACGGTCGCACCCACGGCGCCATGTCGCTCACCAGCTCGAACGTCAAGTACCGCGCTCATTTTGATCCACTTGTCGCCGGGGTCCACTTCGTCCCCTATCCGTATCCGCTGCGAATGGGCGGATCCGATGCGGCGCTTGACACCACCATGGCGGCCATCGACGAGCTGTTCGCCACGGTCGTGGCACCGGACGACGTTGCGGCCTTCGTGGTGGAGCCGGTCCTCGGGGAAGGCGGTTACGTCGTGCCGCCAGACAGGTTCCTTCCGGCGCTGCGGGAGGTGGCCGACCGCCACGGGATCCTGCTCGCCGTTGACGAGGTCCAGTCCGGCTACGCTCGCACGGGCCGCTTCTTTGCCACCGAATGGACCGATGTGACGCCCGACATCGTGATCATGGCCAAGGGCATAGCCTCCGGTCTGCCGCTGTCGGGGATCCTCGCCCCGCGGATGCTGCTCGAACAGCTCACCCCCGGATCACATGGCGGCACCTACGGCGGCAATGCGGTTGCGTGCGCCGCGGCGCTGGCGACCCTGGACGTCATCGATGACGAGCGGCTGGCGGAGCGCGCCGGGCGCGTCGGCGAACGAATGCTCACGGCGCTCCGTGCGGCGGCGGTGAACCATCCGCACGTGGCGGAGGTCCGCGGCCGGGGCCTCATGCTGGCGATCGAGTTCGCGGACGGTGATGCGCTGACGCCACGCCCCGACCTGGCGAAAGGACTGCTGCATGAGGCCATGGCAAGGAACGTGCTCCTCCTCACCTGCGGCACTTATGGGCAGGCGGCCCGCATCATCCCGCCGCTTGTGACAACGGATGATGAGGTCGACATGGCACTATCGGTGATCATCGAGTCGGTGGTAGCCATCGGAGCCTAAAGAAGGAGACACGCGTGGCGCAGTCCGTCTGGGTCGTCGATGACGAGCCCCTGATCCGCACCGCGGTGCTGGCGGTCCTCGAGGAGCAGGGTTACGAGGCGCGGGGCTTCGGCAATGCGGAAGAGCTCTACGTTGCCCTCGTCGAGGGCGGAGACCCTCCGGACCTCCTCGTCCTGGATCAGCGGCTGCCGGACGAGTTTGGCTCCACCATCGTCCACTCGCTGCGAGAGCGTCCGCAGTATCGGGACATTCCGGTCCTGTTCGTGACGGCCATCGACGACGAGGAGGCAGACCGGCTCTCCGCGCTGGCCCCGGTCGTCCGCAAGCCGTTCGAGTTCGCTGAGTTCATCGCGGCCGTCGAGACCCAGCTGGCAGCAGCCCCGTCCGTGACCTCGGGCATCGGCCCGCTCACGCCGTCCATGGACCCTGATCCGACGGACACCTCCCAACGGGAATCCTGACGATCGGGTGCCAGGCCGGTTGACCTTACGACCGGCCGATCAGTCAGCGCTGGCATCGGGCACTGCCCACGCAGCCAGGATCGAGATCGGGACCGGAACGAGTGGCAGGCGGGGCGTGATCTGCGCCAATGGGTCGTCCGGCTCCAGCTCGAGGCGGGCGGCCAGCCACGGAATGCATCGGCGACCCTGACATGGCCCGAAGCCGATGCGGGTCGTGCGCTTCACCGCATCAACGGTGTCCCAGCCTGCGCCGATGGCCCGGTAGGCGGCATCGGTGCTGATGCCTCGGCAGGCGCACGCCTGGCGCTCGAGCTCGCCCTCGGACGCAACGACGCCCGAACCTGCCAGGAGCGCTTCCAGACGGCCGTCGGATCCCTCGATGCTGATCCGTTCAGCGCGCAGCTCCCACGGCGTGGCCTCGTGACCCCGGACCGATGCCGCTCGCACCACCACGTCATTGCCGTCCGCCCAGGCGTCGAAGACGGTGGCGCCGCCATGATCAGGCAGATCACCACTGACCACGCGCAACAACTCCACGCGATCGCGTCGAATCGGGTCGACTCGCAGCGCTCGTCCGTCGCCGGACCTGAGCCGCTCCCAGACCGGCTCGCTCATGCCTCGGGCACCGCCAGGCGGCGGTACTGCGAGCCGTACCAAAGCAACGGGAGCGCATCCTCGCGATAGCCGGCCGCGACGATCTCACCGAGGAAGATCGTGTGGTCACCACCGTCGTGCCGCACACTGATTCGGCAGTCGAAGTACGCGAGCGCGCCCTCCAGGATGGGCGATCCCGTTTCGGCCTCATGCCACGCCGCGTCGCAGAATCGCTTGAGCTTGGTTGCCGTTGTCGGCTCCGCGAAGCACTCGGCCAGGCCCTGTTGATCATCGGCCAGGACGTTGATGCTGAAGGCATGGCTGCCGATGATCGCGCCATGCGTCTCCGCCTTGCGCGCGATGCTGGCCATCGCGATCGGTGGGTCGATGCTGATCGTCGCGATGGCATTGGCGGTCAGGCCGGCCAGGAGCGGCCCGTGACGGGCTGCAACCACCGTCACCCCTGTAACGAAGTGGCCCATGAGCGCCCGCAGTCGGCTCCGCTCCGCGTCATCCATCGGCGGACCGCGCTACGCGGCCGGGACGGCGGCCAGCCGGGTCAGGACCAGGCAGGTGCGATACCAGTCTTCGCCGTCATCGGCCCGAAAGCCGACGGTGCGCGGCCCGATTCGCTCGGTGCCGGGCAGGACGCAGGCGTAATCTGCCATGACCGGGAGGCGGAAGTCGATCTCACCGGCGATGGGGAGCGCTGGCTCGTAGATGCGCATCGTGTCCATGCGTCCCAGGGCACGCTGCATCCCCTCGCGGATCGCGCTGAACGCCGCGGCCGGCGAGAGGGAGTCAGCGAGGTTCGAGCCGAGCCCGCGCTTGACGAT
>JBBJNX010000101.1:0-7298 GCA_037721115.1 Candidatus Limnocylindria bacterium | reverse complement strand
CAGGCTCAGCTTCAGGTTCGGGTGCGGCTTCGTCCACCGCCTCGGGTTCTGGCTCGGCCGCGGCAACGGCCGCGGACTCGGGCTCGGCTGCGGGTTCGGCTTCCGATTGCATCTCGGGCGCAGGCTCGATATCGGTCATGGACTCCGCTGCCGGGACTTCGCGCGGAAGGAGTGCATCGGTGGCATCAGCATCGCCCGACTTATCCTGCCCTGCCGCCACCTCGTAGCGATGCGTGGCGAACGTGCCACCGCTCGCCGCGGCTCGGGGCAGGACCGCTGGGCTCGGATCCTCGGCACGCGCCAGGGCATCGGCGAACTCGTCGGTGAAGTGGCCACGACCTCGCTTGCGGCGGGCTGGTGGCTCAGCCTCCGGCTCGGCGCCAGGCTCATCGCCCACAGTGGTACCTTCGGCAGCCGCCAGCTCCCCGGTCGCCGTGGGCGGCTCCGCATCGGACGATTCGTCAGACGCGGGCGCAGCGTCGGGAGCGGGCGCGGGAGACGGCGGTTGCGCGCGTGATTCCCAGGTCGACCCGCCGGTTATCGTCGAGGACGTCGGCAGGCGGAGGTCCATCCGCGCCTCGAGCAGATCGACGCGCGATCGGAGCGAGGCGACTTCACCGCGCGCCTCGCCCAGTGCGAGCAACGCCTGGCCGTACCGCTCGGTCAGACTGCGGAACTCGGTCAGGAGCTCGCGAAAGGGCGAGGCCTCCGGATCGGGACCGCGCGCATCACCACGTCCGTTCGAACGACGGAACTCGTCGACCACCGGTGGTGCGGGCCGCGGCTGAAGGAAGACGCGCATGCCCGTCTCGCCGTCCGGCACACCGGACAGGACCCCGCGCGCCAGCAGCTCCCAGACGCGCTCTGTCGGCACGCCGAGAACCGAGGCCGCCTCCGTGACCGAATAGCCTTCCATCGGATCGCTAAGGGTACCGTCTCATCTCAAGAACGACCACGCCCAAAGCCCGGTTGATCACGTCATGGACCGGACGCGAGTTGAACAATGTGCTCCCTCGGGCGCATTGAGCGCCAACATCGAGGCGCGAAGGTCATCATTGAGCGTGGTCTCGCTCCGGCGGGTGACGTTCGCCCGTTCAATGCGCTCTCCAGCGAGCGTTGTTCAGAACCAGCGCCGGCTGGTCACGCGACAAGCTCCAGCAGCGCGTCGCGAAGACGGTCGGCCTCTCCGACGGTGTTGTAGTGCACGAGGCCGATGCGGAGCAGTCCGCCGATGCCATCCAGCCCGAGCGCCCGAACCAGCTCCCAGGCATAGAAGTCGCCATCCCAGGCGCTGATGGCGCGCCGAGCGAGATGCTCGGCGATGGCCCGGGGGCGATGCCCGTCGAGGGTGAACGAGAAGGTCGGCACGCGCTCAGCGACGCGCGACGCATCGCTGATGCCATACAGCTTCAGGCCCGGCACCGATGCCAGCCGCTCCAGCACCGCCAGCGACATCTCGCGCTCGTGGGCGTGGATGACCGACATCGCGGCGCGGAGCCGTCCGCGCCGATCGACTCGGTTCGAGGTGCCACCGTATGCCGCCCCGAGCGACTCGAGATAGCCGAACGTGCCGAGCAGACCGGCCAGCGCCTCGTGGTTCTGGGTACCAACCTCGAGCTTGCCGGGAAGCTCCCCGCCCGCGGGCCGCACGCGGTACGCCGCGAGCTTGTCGAGCAGCTCACGCCGGCCATAGAGCATGCCGAGATGCGGCGCGAAGTACTTGTACGGACTGGTGACGAGGAGGTCCGCGCGAAGGATCGAAACGTCGATGGGCAGATGAGGCGCAGCATGCACCGCGTCCACGAAGACCGTTGCCCCGACGGTATGCGCCATTTCGATGACGCGGCCGACATCGGTCACCGTTCCGAGAGCATTCGAGGCGAGACCGACGGCCACGATGCGAGTGCGCTGCGAGAGGATGTCGTCGAGCGCATCCAGGTTCAGCGTGGCCCGGTCGTCCGCCAGCTCCAGCCAACGAACGGTCGCCCCGCGATCCTCCGCGACGGCGAGCCACGGCGCGACGTTCGCGTCATGGTCAAGGCGGGTCACGATGATCTCATCGTCGGAGCCCAGATCGCGGCCGAGCGCCCGGCTGATGCTGAAGGTGATGCTGGTCATATTCGGCCCGAACGAGATCTCATCTGGATCATGGGCGCCCAGGAAGTCGGCCCCGGCCGCGTGGACCTCGTCGAGGAGCGCATCGGTCTCGAACGATGCCATGAATGCGCCACCGTGATTGGCGTTGCTGCGCTCGAGGTAGGCCGTCATGGCGGAGATGCATTCACGCGGGACCTGCGTGCCACCGGGTCCGTCCAGGTAGGCGACGGGTTGACCGTGGAGCGCGCGGCCCAGCGATGGAAAATGGTCACGGACCGCGGCAACATCCAGGCCGCGCCGTTCTCGAATCGACGTCATGTGGAGCATCCTACGCTGCAACGCCGCTATGATCCCCGATCGTGACCACATCCCTCCGCGTGCCGACACTCCCCGGCCACGACTTCAACCTTCCCGCCGGCCTCGAGGGCATCGGCGAGCTCGCCTATAACCTGTGGTGGAGCTGGACTCCGCACGCGCAGTCGCTCTTCAGCCGCATCCACCCCAGCGCATGGACGCGTCATCGCAACGCGATCGCCGTCCTGCGCTATGCCGATCATGCGCGTTGGGCCGAGCTGACCGGCGACGAGGACTTCATGGTCGATGCCAGCCGGGTTCTCGACGAGTTCGGACGCTACCTCGCCGAGGGCTCCGACACGTGGTACGCAAGCTCACCTGACCGCGCGCTACCGGGACCGATCGCGTACTTCTGTGCCGAATTCGGCATCCACGAATCGATGCAGATCTACTCGGGCGGCCTCGGCATCCTGGCCGGCGACCATTGCAAGTCGGCGTCGGACGCGGCGCTGCCGTTCGTCGGGATCGGCCTCCTCTACCGGCGGGGCTACTTCCGTCAGCAGATCGACGCCGATGGCCACCAGGAACATGCCCAGCCGGACCTGGACCCCGCGCAGCTGCCGTTGCGCCGCGCACGGGGCCGCGACGGGTCGCCGCTCCAGGTAAGCGTCGAGATCGCCGACCGCGTGGTGCACGCCGCGGTCTGGGTGGCGCAGGTCGGGCGCGCGCCGATCCTGCTCCTGGACACCGATATCCCCGCCAATCATCCGGCAGACCGACCGATCACGCACATCCTCTACGTCCGCGGCCGCGAGATGCGCCTCTGCCAGGAGCTGATCCTGGGTCGGGGCGGCGTACGCGCGCTGCGAGCGCTCGGCATCACGCCCGCTGTCTGGCATCTCAACGAGGGTCACTCGGCCTTTCTGCTCGTCGAGCGAGCCGGCGAGCTGGTTGCCGCAGACCCCGGCCTGGCGGCCGGCGAGGCGCTCCGACGAGTCGGCCGCGATGCGGTCTTCACCATCCACACTCCGGTCCCGGCAGGCAACGAGGTCTTCGGGCGTGACCTCGTCACGCACGCACTGGACCGATGGTTCAATGTGGCGCGCATGGAGCCGGGCGAGCTGCTCGAGCTCGGACGCGGTCACACCGACGATCCGAACGCGCCGTTCGACATGACCGCCTTCGTGCTGCGTCACGCGACGGGCGCAAACGCCGTCAGCCAGCTCCACGGCGCGACCGCCACAGACACCTGGCAGTCCCTCGCCGGACATCCGATCGCCGCCATCACCAACGGCGTCCACGTCCCGACCTGGCTCGGTCGCCCGGTGCGCCGCCTGGTGCAGCGAGCGATCCGCGTGCCGCTCGGGGTCGACATGAAGGGGCCGGGTGAGCTCCGCTCGCTCGACGATCTCGACGACAAGGAGCTGTGGGCCGCCCATCAACAGCAGAAGCGCGAGATGGTCGGCTTCCTGGAGGGCCGCCTGGCGCGCCAGTTCGCGCGGCACGGCGAATCGCCGGACGCGCTGCGCGCGGTGCGTGGGGTGCTGAATCCTTCTGCGCTCACCATCGGCTTCGCACGCCGCTTCGCCACGTACAAACGTGCCGACCTCCTGTTCAGCGACGAAGAGCGCCTGTCAAGCATCCTCGATGCGACCGATCGGCCCGTCCAGATCGTGATCGCCGGCAAGGCGCACCCTGCCGACCGTCCGGGCCAGCGGGTGATCCAGCACATCTTCGAGCTGTCGAGGTCACATCGGCTGCGCGGCCGGGTCTTCATCGTCGAGGACTACGACATGCGCATCGCGCGATTTCTGATCGGCGGCGTCGACATCTGGCTCAACAATCCGCGACGCCCGATGGAGGCTTCCGGCACGTCCGGCATGAAGGCGGCCATCAACGGCATCCCGTCCGTCTCCATCCTCGACGGCTGGTGGGACGAGGGCTTCAACGGATCCAACGGCTGGGCCATCGGAGATCGTCAATCCGACGGCGACGAGGGGGCACAGGATTTCGCCGATGCCTCCGAGCTCTATCGGTTGCTCGAGCAGGAGATCTGTCCGCGCTTCTTTGATCGGAATGCCGCCGGCTTGCCGACCGATTGGCTGCCGATCATGCGCGCCTCAATCGCGAGTGCCCTCTGGCAATTCAGCACGGCGCGGATGCTCTCCGAGTACGTCGACCGCCTCTATCTGCCGGCCGTCCGAGAGCCCGTGGGAGCCTAGTTTCCTCGGCTATTCATTCAGCGCCATGCCGGCGGCGACGGTGCGATTCGTGGATTCATCGATCAGGATGAAGCCGCCCGTCGTGCGATTGCGACGGTAGGCGTCCATGAACAGCGGCGTCGTGGTCCGCAGGCGGACGCGACCGATGTCATTCAGCTTCAGCCGATCGGCCTCTTCGTCGCGGTGGAGGGTGTTGACGTCGAGCCGGTACTGCACCTCTCTCACGACGGCGCGCGCCGATCGGGTCGTGTGCTTCAGCGCCAACTGCTGTCCCGCCACCAGTGGTTGCTCCGACATCCAGCACAGCATGGCGTCGATATCCTGCGTGGGAGTCGGGGCGTTGTTCGGGCGGCAGATCATATCGCCGCGCGAGACATCCAAGTCATCTTCCAGCCGAAGGGTCACCGACATCGGTGGAAAGGCCTCGGAGGCGGGACCGTCGGCCGTATCGATCCCTGCGATCCGGGTCTCGAAGCCGCTGGGAAGCACGACGACATCGTCGCCCGGCTTGAAGACGCCGCCCGCCACCGTTCCGGCGTAGCCGCGGTAATCGGGATGCTGCGTGGACTGCGGGCGCAGGACGTACTGGACCGGAAAGCGCGCGTCGATGAGGTTTCGATCGCTGGCCACGTGGACGTTCTCGAGGTGATGCAGCAGGGACGGTCCCTCATACCAGGGCATCGCTTCTGAGCGGGTGACGATGTTGTCGCCACGCAGTGCGGAGATCGGGATCACGGTCAGGTCTGGCACATCCAGCTTGGTGGCAAATGCGGTGAATTCCGCGCGGATCGACTCGTAGACGTCCTGCGCATAGTCGACCAGGTCCATCTTGTTGACGGCGACCACGAGATGGGGCACGCGCAGCAGCGTCACCAGGAAGGTGTGGCGATGACTCTGCTCGAGCAGGCCCTTGCGGGCGTCCACCAGGACGATCGCGAGGTCCGCGGTGGATGCGCCGGTGACCATGTTCCGCGTGTACTGGATATGGCCGGGCGTATCGCCGATGATGAACTTGCGACGCGGCGTGGCGAAATAGCGATACGCCACGTCGATCGTGATTCCCTGTTCACGTTCAGCACGGAGCCCATCGGTCAGGAGCGCCAGGTTGGTGTACTCATCCCCCATCTGGCGACTCGTGCGCTCAACCGCCTCCAGCTGGTCTTCGAAGATCTGCTTGGTCTCGTACAGGAGCCGGCCGATGAGCGTGCTCTTGCCGTCATCAACCGATCCCGCGGTTGCGAATCGAAGCAGGTCCATCAGAAGTACCCCTCCTTCTTCCGATCTTCCATGGCCGCCTCACTCACGCGGTCATCGCCACGCGTAGCTCCCCGTTCGGTCAGGCGCGTGACCTCTATCTCAGAGATGATCTTTTCGATGGTGTCCGCGTCCGACCGCACGGCGGCCGTGAGATTCGCATCGCCCATCGTCCGGTAGCGGACGTTCGCCATGAACGTGGTCTCGTCATCGCGCGGCGGAGATAGGTCGTTGGCGGCGTACAGCATCTCCTGCCGCTCGAAGACCTCGCGCTCCCGCGCGTAATACAGGTCCGGGATCTCCAACGCTTCGTTGCCGATGTAGCGCCAGATATCGAGCTCGGTCCAGTTCGAGAGCGGAAAGACGCGGATCGACTCGCCCAGGTGAATGCGCCCGTTGTAGAGACTCCAGAGCTCGGGGCGCTGATTCTTCGGATCCCACTGACCGAACTCGTCACGGAACGAAAAGACCCGCTCCTTGGCGCGTGCCTTCTCCTCGTCGCGCCGCGCGCCGCCGAACAGCGCGGTGAAGCGATGCTGCCGGACTGCCTCCAGGAGAACTGGCGTCTGGATCCTGTTGCGCGAACCGTTCGGCTCGGGCTGCACGAGCCCGCGCTCGATCGCATCCGGCACGGACGCGACGATCAGCTTGACGTGCAGCTGTTCGGCCTGACGGTCACGGAAGGTGAGCACCTCCGGAAAATTCAGGCCGGTGTCGACATGCAATATTGGAAACGGGACCCGCGCCGGCCAGAAAGCCTTCACCGCGAGTCGCAGCATCACGATGGAGTCCTTGCCGCCCGAGAACATGAGGGCAGGTCGCTCAAGCTCGGCGGCAACCTCGCGGATGATGTGGATCGCTTCGGACTCGAGGGCCTGGAGATGCGTGATCCGATAATCGGGAAGCTCAGTCATCCAGGTGCCTTCGACGCCTCGCTACCATGTCGGTGTGTCGCCTCCGGGAGTCGTACATTGCCCTAGTCAGCCTACTGAAGGCGATATGACGCCAATGGTAGACGCCGGGACGGCTTCCAACTAGGGACGGCTCCGCACGCCTGTGGATCGCTGCGTTCGCGGGCCAGAGCTTTGGGCTAGGGGAGGAAATTGCGCGGGTTCTCCCAGACGCCATTCTGGTTGACCGCGAAATGGACGTGGCAGCCGGTCGACATGCCTGTCGAGCCCTCGTAGCCGATCACCGTCTCGCTGGTCACGATGGTGCCGGGCGAGACGACCACCTGCGCCTCCATGTGCCAGTACCAGGTCTGAATCCCGCCCCCGTGGTCGACCACGACCCCGAAGCCGGTATCCCAGGGTAGGAGGGGCTGGCCCGAGGACACGACCACGCCAGGGCCGGCCGAATAGATCGGCGTGCCGCAGCCATTGGCGAAGTCGATGCCCGCGTGGAAATGCGGGTAGTAGGTACCCTTATACG
>JBBJNX010000100.1:0-7328 GCA_037721115.1 Candidatus Limnocylindria bacterium | reverse complement strand
AGCTGCCCGAGCGCGGCAACAAGCCCATCGGTGGGGTCCACATCACCGGCGGCGACCTCGACAAGCAGGTAGAGCGACATCCGCATCGCGAACGGCGCGGCCAGCGAGGCATGCCGCATGATCAGCTCGAGGCCTGCATCGGTGAACAGCTCGAGCGCAAGGACCGATGCGAGCTCTCTGCGCAGCTGTAGAGCTGCACAGACCGCGGAGGCCGCGTCGGCAAAGCCGATGACACACACCGTCCGATACCGAAGCCGCGGCACCAGGCGCAGTCGCACCTTGGTGATGACCGCCAGTGTCCCCTCCGATCCGGCCATCAGGCCCCCGAGGTCATAGCCGGTGTTGTCCTTCGGCATCCCCGGCAGGCGCCGGATGATGGCCCCATCGACGCGAACTGCCTCGAAGCCGAGCAGCCGCGCGCGCATGGGTCCATGGCGCACGACATTCACGCCCCCGGCATTGGTAGCCATCATGCCGCCGATCGTCGCCGAATCGCGGGCTCCCAGGTCCACGCCGACCTCCCAGCCGGCAGCCTGCGCCGCCGCCTGCACCGCCGCGAGCGTGGCGCCCGCTCCGACTGTCACCTCGCCCGCCGTGCGGTCGACCTCGCCAATCACGTTCATGCGAAGGAGGCTCAGCACGACCTCGCCGCCCCGCGGCACCGACCCGCCCACGAGCCCGGTGTTGCCACCCTGTGGCACGACGCCGACGCCGGCATCGGCGCAGGCGACCAGCACGCGCGCGACCTCGGACGCGGAGCCGGGACGGACGACCGCGAGCGCATTCCCATGAAATCGCCGCGTCCAGTCCGTCTCATACGAGGCCCGCAACGAAGGATCGGTCAGGCAGTGGTCGTCGCCGACGATGGCGCCTAGTGCCGCAACGAGTACATCGGTCATCACTGCGCATCCTACCGGCACGCCGCTTGCGTTCGAATCGTGACAATGGAGGTGAACCGATGATGGAAGACCCACCGGACCGGCTTCCCCTGCCGTCCGAAGATGGCGGCGACCTGGTCAACGAGCCGCCCACGGGCGATACCGATGATTACCTCGTCGCCACCGAAGAGGGTGTCCCGTACGTGCCTCCCACCGAGCGAGTGCTCAGTGAGTCACGCCAGGGCCAGGGCGGCGCCGACGTCGCCGGGACCTCAGGAACGGCCGCGGGCGAGCTCGAGCGCGAGGATGATGTCCAGCCGGAGGACGGCGCGCTGCCGCGAGACAATGAGCTCCAGGCGGATGTCATCGAGGCGCTGCGGTCGTCGGACGTGATCGCCGGAGACCGCATTCGCATCGCGGTCGTCGGGTCGGTCGCACACGTGCGCGGAGAGGTCGAGTCGGTCGACATCCTCGACGAGGTGCTGGGGATCGTGGGCGATGTCGTCGGCGTCGATGACGTGGTGGACGAGATCACGGTAACCGGCCTCTGAGACTAGGATGCGCCGATGGATGTGACCCGGGTCGTCGTCGGAATCGACAACGGCGCCACCAAGAACAACGCCACCGCGCTCGACGAATCAGGCCGCTTTCTCGTGGATCGCCTCTACGAGATCCCGAGCCGTGTGGGTGACGGACCCGAGGCCGCCATCGAGTCCATGTCCGAGACGATGGACCTCGTGCTGCGTGAGGCCGGCATCCATCGCGAGCGGGTCGCCGCGGTCGGGCTCGACACCCCCGGACCCGCCAGCGCTGACGGCGTCATCAGCGTCCGAGGTGCCACGAATTTCGCGCAACCGGCATGGTGGGGCTACGACGTGCGCGGCGCGCTGGAGGCGCGCATCGGTCTACCGGTCGTCTACAACAATGATGGCAACGCCGCTGCACTCTATGCACACCGCATCCACTTCGGAGCCGATGCGGGCGCGCACTCCTCGGTCTCGGCGATCGTCGGCACGGGGCTCGGCGGCGGGGTCATCGAAGCGGGACAGGTCGTCCGCGGCGCATCCGGCCAGGCCGGAGAGCTCGGTCACATACGGATCGCCACCGACGGCATCCTGGCCGATGACCAGCCGGTGCCGACCTGCGCGTGCGGCAACCTGGGCGACGTCGAGAGCTTCGCCTCGTTAAGCGGAATCGTGCGCAACCTGCTTCCCTACTGGCTGAGCCGGTACCCCGACCACCCATTGGCGTCCTTTCCCATCCTCGACGCGGCCAAGGCGGTACGGGGCTTCGGCGTCGATGGCGATGAGATGGCACGCAAGCTGTTCGAGCAGCAGGCTGCGGCGCTGGGGCGCCTCTTCACGATCGCCGCCAACTTCACCGATCCCCGCGTGTACTTCCTGGGCGGCGGCGTGGTGGAAGCGGCACCGCAGTTCCGGGATTGGTTCCTCGGGCGGGTGCGCGCCCACACGCTCCTGCGAGAGGAGCAGGTCGCAGTTGCGTCGCTGGTCCTCGTCCCGGATCTCGATATGGCCGGTGCTCGAGGCTCCGCGTTCGCCGCCCTCGCCTCCCTCGGGAGCTGACTCTTCCCTCCAGGCCCCGTTCCCGGAGTCAGTGGGCCGGCGATCACACCATAGCAAGCACGTTGAAGAGGAGAGTGGCCCGGTGGTCATCGAAACGGAACGTCAGTCCAAGACCACCTGGGCGTTCGAAACCGGGGACGAGATCGTCCCCGGCCGAACGGTCCAGACGCTCCTCGGCGGCGGCGAGCGCTACGAGGCCTATGTCGCCTGGAACGAGCGACTCATGGCGCCAACTGTCGTCAAGATCCTCCGTCCCGGGGCGGCCGGCGATGAGCGCGCGCGCCGATCAGCGCGCAGAGAGGGCCAGCTGCTCGGGCGACTGCAGCATCCCGGCCTGACGCGACTGTTCGACATGGACATCGACGGAGACCGCCCATTCCTCGAAATGGAGTATGTGGAAGGACCTCGCCTCTCCACGCTGATCCGTCGACATGGAAGGTTGAATCCCGACCAGGCCCTTCCGCTCGGTCGGCAGCTGGCCGCGACGCTGCACTACCTCCACGCCGAGGGAATCCTTCACCTCGACGTAAAACCCAGCAACATCATCATGGGTCCAGTCCCGCGTCTGATCGACCTCTCCATCGCCAAGGCCACGGATCGCGCGCACCTGACGAACGGCTTCGTCGGCACCGATGCCTTCATGTCGCCCGAACAGGCCGATCCCGCGCTGTGGCCGACCATCGGCCCGCGCAGCGACACATGGGGCCTGGGTGCGACGCTCTACCAGGCCGTCGCCAAGCGACTGCCCTATGGCCGTGGAAGGCACGAGGCCACGGGCGCCGAGCGCTTCCCTCAGCTGTCGGAGGAGCCGACGCTGCTCGACCCGATTCGTCACTCTCCCGGACTATCCGAGGTGATGATGAGCACGCTTCGCCGAGACCCGGGCTCGCGACCGTCCGTCATCGAGCTCTTTGATCGGTTCGACGAGCTCGCGGCCGAAGCCGGCGTCGGCAAGGTTCGCTTCCGCTGAGCCCCTACGGAGTGATGCCGGTCCCGGAATCGATGACACCGCCAATGGCATCGAGCACGCGCCAGGTCAGCTCATGCGGGGCCAGGTCGCGCTCACGGAATGCCATTACCCATGCACCGTCGGCCACCTGGCCGCCCGTCGCGGCGAAGCCATCGACGACGATCCGACTGGCGCCCGCCTGCGCCGTCCCAAAGAAGAACGAATTCCACTTCTGACCGGTCTCGCCGCCCGCGGTGACAAGGTGAGCGGTCATCTCGCCATCGCGGCCACCGGCGATGACCTCGGCCGCCCAGCCACCTCCGGTCACTTCCGCGAAAGCCACCACCTCCACGCCGTCGCCCGCGCGGCGGGCCGCCACCGCGAAGCCGTCGCTCAACCGAACGATGGACTGCGCCGAGATCGCCTGGCGCCGGGCGACCGAACCGAGGTCATCGGCGCAGCCGCCGAGCAAGGCAGCCATCAGCAGGGCCGCGGCTAGTGCGTGTACGTTCCGAACAGCGCCAGCGACCATTGTTCCTTCGTCGGGCTGATCGAGATTCCCGGCGACCTGCTGAAGCTGAGGCTGTAGTCGAGGCCGCCGTACGTGTGGTAGTAGCGGTAGACCAGGTTGTCGGTGCGGCCGACGAGCGTGTCCTGGCGGATTCGGACGTCGGCCAGGGCCCAATGCATCGGGCAACCCCACCGACCGAACTCGTGGAAGCTCCAGGCGGTGCCGACATTCGCCGTACCGTCACTCGGCCACTCGTCCAGCTCCTCATCTGCGCACGGCCAATGCGAATACCTGCTCCCGCTTGCCGTCTGCGAGTGGAGGAAGGCGTTACCGGCCCAGGCCAGTGCCATGGAATCCGCTGATGAGTTCGTGGGGTTCATGCCGTTCAGCCCGTCACGCCATTCGGCGTAGGTCCACACCCGCCACTCATACGGCCGCGTGCTGCGTGTCCTGGTCACGGTGAGCGAGATGTACAGGTCGTCCTTCGTGGCGTACCCAGCGACGGCCTCGTTCGGCACGCGCAGGCTACTGCCCGGAATCTCGCGCGCCTTCACAACCTCCTCTGGTCGCTGCTTGCCGTCAGCGGTCGTCACGATCCGTACGAGCGTGCGTTCGTACGACAGGACGAGGACGTCCGCCTCGGGCTGCCCGAACGCTGGACGCAATGCGGCCCGCTCATTCGGGCGCATCGTGTCGAGCGCGTGCTGACGCTCCGCGCCGGTCAGGGCGAGCTCGCCGACCAGCGGTGGGATTGGCGGAGCCGCGAGTGCGGCCGGTGCCGCCGGAAGCACGGCGCTTAACAGTACAAAAGACGCCAGGATCGCTGGCCGTCGTCGGGTGGTCATGGTGCGGCTCTCCATCTGGTCGCGTTTCAGCGGTGGCGTGAGGGCGAGCACGACGTACGGACCACGGTACGCTCAGTCACTTAGCCGCTGCTTACCAGCCACTTATCGGCGGCGCGATGCTAGGCTGCGCGGCATGACTGCACACGTGGCGCATCGGCCGCTCGTCCTCGCCGATCTCGTGCCGGGGGCATTGGTCCGCGACGTGGCACTGGTGCTGGGCGCTGCCGCCTTGACGGGCCTCGCCGCCCAAATCTCGGTCCCGCTGCCCTTCACGCCGGTTCCGATCAGCCTCCAGACCCTGACCGTGCTCCTGGCGGGCGCGGCGCTCGGCCCGATCCGCGGCGGCATGGCGATGCTGCTCTACCTGGTTGCGGGCTTGGCCGGCGTCCCGTGGTTCAGCGAGCAGCGGTCCGGCCTCGACTTCCCGTCGTTCGGCTACATAGTGGGCTTCATGCTCGCCGCCGTGGTCGTCGGGGCGCTGGCGCGTCGCGGAGTGGATCGGACCGTCCTCGGCACGGTCGGGCTCATGGTCATCGGCAACCTCGTCATCTACTCGCTCGGCGTGGCGTGGCTGGCGACCTCGCTCGGCGTGGGGGCGGGCAGGGCGCTGGAGCTCGGCGCGCTCCCGTTCCTCATCGGCGACGGCCTGAAGATCGCGCTCGCCGCCGGGTTGTTGCCGGCCGCGTGGCGCCTGGCCGGCGATCGTCCGCGGGCTTGATCTTCAGGCTAGGCGGAACGTCGGCGCCAGCTCGATCGGCGCCAGCAGCTCCGGGCCATCGCTCGCCACCCGGTTGACGGCCGTACTGACGGGCCACATGCGGAGGTTTGCCGGCGGTGCGGGGCAGAGGAGCGAACGGACGTGGCCAAGATCGGACTCAGGGTCCAGCCAGACCTCGAGCGCGTCCCGATCGAGGATGACCGGCATCCGGTCGTGGACCGATGCGAGGAGCTCGTTCGGCGATGTGGTCATGATGGCCGCCGTTGGAGCTTCGCCATGGATGGGACTCCAAATGCCAGCCAGCGCCAGCATCTCGCCGTCGGCGGCCGGACCGATGGCATACGGCTGTCGGGGCGATGTCGTGCGGTCCCACTCATAAAAGGCGTCGGCCGGCACGATGCACCGTCGCGTGCGGAGCGATCGGCCAAAGGCCGAAGAATCCCAGGCCGTCTCGGCGCGAGCATTAATCCAGGATTTCGCCGGTTTGCCGTCGTTCTCGGCCCAAAACGGCCGAAAGCCCCAGCGGGCGGCGATGAGTCGGCGCTGGTCCTCGCATTGGAGGATGACGCGTATCGTTTCAGTCGGCGGCACGTTGTAGAGGCCGTCCGGCAGATCCTCGTCTGGGTACGCCCCGAAATAGTCACTGATCAGGTGTGACGGCTCGCCCTGGCTGAATCGACCACACATCAGAATGCCGGCTTCAGGTCGCTGAACATCGGGAAGTGCCACTGTGCGAGCGCCGGTAGCGGCGAAGATGCTCGCCCGCACGTCGGGCAATCGCGTCGGTGACGGCGACGAGGCGCATGCTATCGAGAAGCCCGGCAACAATCACTCGCTCGCCGCCCCGCATTCCGCCTTCGATCTCGACGCGCACCAGGACGCTCGCCCGCGCCTCCTCGGTCATGCCACCAACGCACATGGCCGGCCGGCCGACAACCACCATCTCGCCGGTCACAGGGCCAACCTGATTGGCATCACGGGGCCATTCAGCCACCGGGAACCCCGCACCGACGCGCGGCGCAGGAAGCCGGCCACGAGGGTCTCGCCGTCATCGGTCAGGATCGATTCAGGGTGAAACTGGAAACCCTCCACCGGATGTGACCGATGACGCATGCCCATGATCAGCCCGTCCTCAGACCACGCGGTCACCTCGAGTTCGGCCGGCAGCGAGTCGCGAGCCACCGCAAGCGAGTGATAGCGGGCGGCATCGAACGGCGAACGAATCCCGTCGAAGGCGCCACCCTCGGCATGGAAGACGGGCCATGCCCTGCCGTGCACCGGTGGCACGCGAACGACATCGGCTCCATACGCGACGCCGATCGCCTGGTGCCCCAGGCAGACCCCCAGGATCGAGACCGATGGACCCAATTTCCGCACGAGCTCGACGCTGATCCCCGCCTTCTCAGGGCGGGACGGACCCGGGGAGATCACGATCGCTTCAGGCTGAAGCGCCTCGATGTCGGCGACCGTGATCTCGTCGTTCCGGGCAACGCTGACATCAACACCGACACGGCCCAGGAGCTGAACGAGGTTGTAGGTGAACGAGTCATAGTTGTCGAGCAGAAAGACCGTCATGCATCACCGCCGATGGCGGCAAGCATGGAGGCAGCCTTGGCGGCCACCTCCGCCGCCTCGCGCTCGGGCACCGAGTCGGCCACGATTCCCGCCCCGGCATGCACGGTGGCGATGCCCCCGCGAATGAGGGCACTGCGGATGGTGATGGCGCACTCGACGTCGGTCGGCGAGAAGTAGCCGACCGCGCCGCCGTACGGTCCGCGCCGCTCGCCTTCCAGCTCCGCGATTGCGTGCATCGCCCGCACCTTGGGCGCGCCGCTCACCGTTCC
>JBBJNX010000099.1:0-7332 GCA_037721115.1 Candidatus Limnocylindria bacterium | reverse complement strand
CACGTGGCGTTCGCCGGTTGACGCGTCCCACAGGCCGGCATGGCGCTGGCTGAAGGTGCCGCGGACCGTGTCCTGACCGGTCAACCGGATCGGCGACCCTTCACCGAGCAGCGTGGCGAAGGCGAGCAGCTCCGCGTGGCCCCAGTCGATGCGTGGCTCATCCTCGTCGAGGGCGCCCGCGCGCCGTTCGAGCTGTTTGCCCAGCTTGGGATGGATGGCGAAGCCGTCAGGGACTGCGCCCAGTGCCGCGTTCAGCTCGCGCAGCCGCGCCAGCGGAACGGCAGTTTCGGGCTCCGCGACCTCCTGCTGGGGGATCGCCTCCGAACCGCGGTCGAGCTCGCCCTCGCTCTCGTCGGCGCCCTTGCGCAGCGAGGCCTGGCGCGCGGCGAGGTCCCGTTGAGCGGCCTTGACCCTGGCTTCCGCATCCGCCGCGGTGAGGGCGCCTGCCTCGACCAGTCGGGCCTGGTAACGCTCCCGGACGCTCGGGTGCTCTGCGATCTTCGCGTACATCGCCGGCTGCGAGTAGGCCGGCTCGTCGCCCTCGTTGTGCCCGTAGCGGCGGTAACCGACGAGATCGATGACGACGTCGTGCCCGAACGCCTCCCGATACATCATCGCCAGCCGCGCTGCGGCGAGGCACGCCTCGGGGTCATCGGCGTTGACGTGGATGATCGGCACATCGAAGCCCTTCGCAAGGTCGGACGAATAGTCCGTCGAGCGACCCTCTCGCGGACCCGTGGTGAAGCCGACCTGGTTGTTCGCGATCAGATGGACCGTGCCGCCGGTTGAATAGCCGTCCAGCCGCGCCATGTTGAACGTCTCGGCCACCACGCCCTGCGCGGCGAATGCGGCATCGCCGTGGATCAGGAGCGGCAGGGTCGAGGCGACGTTGGTGGTGGCAATCGGCGCGGATCGGTCCGTCTGCTCGGCGCGCGTTCGCCCGGTGATGACCGGGTCGACCGCTTCGAGGTGGCTCGGGTTCGGCGAGAGGACCACGCGAACCTCCTCGTCGTCGGCGGTAAGGCAGGCGCCCTCGGCGCCGAGGTGGTACTTCACGTCGTCCAGGCCGCCCTTCGGCGCGGTGGCCGCGTCGCCACCGGCGCGTCCCGCCTCGAATTCAGCGAGGATTCCCTCGTAGCTGACGCCCACCACATGAGCCAGCACGTTCAGCCGGCCGCGGTGAGCCATGCCGATCATCACCTTGCGAGCGCCCTGGTCGGCCGCGTCGCCGATGATCACGTCGAGCATCGGCACCATGGCATCCAGGCCCTCGATGCTGAACCGCTTCTGGCCGAGATACGCTTTGTGGAGGAAGCGCTCGAGCGTCTCGACACTGATGAGCCGCTCCAGGAGCGCGACCTGGTCCTCTGGATCCATGGGCAGCCGATGATCGCTCGACTCGATCACCCGGCGCAGCCAGACCCGCTCCTCGTGGGAGCCGATGTGCTCGACCTCGTAGGCGATCGTGCCGGAATAGGTCTCCACCAGATGGGGGAGCGCCTCGGCCAGGGTCTCGCCCGGGACGTAGATGCGCAGCAGGTCGGCCGGCACGGCGGCCATGCTCGCGTCCGTCAGGCCAAGTGGCGAGGGATCGAGCGCAGGATCACCGGCGGGCTCCGCGCCAAGCGGATCCAGCTGTGCCGCGGTGTGCCCGAAGTGACGGTACGCCTTGACCAGCGCGACACCAGCGGCCACCGCCTTGAGCAGGTCGTGCTGCTCATCGTTGGTTGACGCGATTCTCGGCGCTCCGGCGGCCTCCGCCGGCGACGGCATCGGCTCATCGGTGGTCACGTCGGCCGCGCGGGCGCCGAGCGCAGCGAAGGCATCGGCGAAGAAACCATCCTCGCCGGACAGCAGCCCGTCCAAGCGTCGAAGGAACATGCCGGATTCGGCACCCTGGATGATGCGATGGTCATAGGTCGAGGTGATTGTCATGCGCCGATCGCCGCCGACGCTGCGGATTGTGCCCGTGGCGATGATGCTGCCCTGGTTCGGCATGAGGCGCGGAACGCTGGCGGTCGTCCCGAGCGTGCCGGGATTGGTGAGCGTGATGGTGGCGCCGGCGAAGTCGTCCGCCCCAAGCCTGTTGGCGCGAGCCTTCTCCACGAGCTCCTCGTAACGGGCGTGGAAGCCGGCAAAGTCCATCTCGCTGGCATCCTTGATGACGGGAACCACCAGGAAGCGGCTGCCATCCCTGCGCTCCACGTCGACCGCCAGGCCGAGATTGAGGACGCCCGGGTCGACTCGGTGCGCCTGACCCTCCAGCTCGGTGTAGTAGTGGGTCATCGAGCCCTGCTCGATTGCGGCCTGCACGATGGCCCAGCCGATGAGGTGCGTGAAGCTGACCTTGCGCGGGCTGATCTGCTGGTTCAGCTCCCTGCGCCGGGCCTCAAGCGTCGCGACGTCGATCTCGCGGAAGCTGGTGGCGGTCGGCACGCCCAGGCTGGCCGTCATGTTCCGCGCCAGGCTTGCCGCCGGACCCTTGATCGGAGTGGCTCCCTCCGGAGCCGATGGTCCTGCCGGAGGCGCATCGGTCTCAGCCTGGCGGTCCCCATTGGTCGCGTTCGAGGGCGCCTCTACCGGCTCGAAGCCGCCGGCGCCCGAGTCGAACAAGCTGCGCCACTGCGGCTCGACGCTGTTGGGATCGGTCCGATACTGCTCGTACAGGTCGGCAACGTAGCCGGCATTGACGAGATTCAGCTCGTCGAGCGTCTCGGTTGTCTGGTCAGGTTTGCTTGAGGGCATGTCGCCATCAAGGATACGGCGCCGCGGCGACGCCCGGGCGCTCGCCCTCAGGCGTCGCGACGCTCGAGCACGCCCCGGCCCAGCACGACGACCCCGATCCCGATCACGACGACCGGCAGCAGCCACTCCGGCAATGCCAGTCGGTCACCGCCGATTCCGATCACCCCCTCGAAGAACAGGAAGCCGATCGCGAAGATGGCGAGCCCGGCGAGCAGGCCCCACATCCCATTGCGCAGATCGCCGGTATTCCCGCTGCGAACGGCCCACAGCGCCAGGCCCAGCCCGCTGGCGGCGGGACCGACGAGCGCCCACGCGTATGCCCACGACTCCCAACGCCCCGTTCGGTCCTGGAACAGGAGCACGAGGCCGAGGGTGGTGACAACGGTCCCGCCGATGACCATGCCCTGCTCGTTCATCACCACGAGGCCGATCACCAGAATCGCGACCCCGGCCGCGATCACGAGGAAGGGCCACCCGATGTCCTCGATGCCGATCCCCAGCATCTGGGCCGCGAAGAGTGCCGCGCCGATGAGGATCAGCACGAGGCCGATCGCCACCGTCGATATCCCAGGACCGTCGGAACGCTCGGGGGGTGTCGGGGCTCTTTCTGTCATGGGCCGATCCTAAACGCCCATGAGGGTGCGCGCGCGGCCGGATGCCACCGCAATGCCGAGGCGTGGATATACCTATATATTCCCTGTGGTGCGCACGAGATATTAGGATGTCGGCTCATGGATCTCAATGCCGACATGGGCGAGAGCTTCGGGCACTGGACGCTGGGCGACGACGAGCGGCTGGTGGCTCACATCACGAGCGCCAACGTCGCCTGTGGCTTCCATGCCGGTGACTTCCGGGTGATGGAGGCGACCGTGGCACTCTGTTCGGCGGCGGGCGTGGCGGTTGGCGCTCAGCCGGGTTACCCAGATCTCATCGGATTCGGCCGGCGCCCGATGCCATACGAACCGGACGAGGTCGAGTCGCTCGTCCGCTATCAGATCGGCGCGCTTGAGGGATTCTGCCGAGCGAACGGCGTCCAGATGCAGCACGTCAAGCCGCATGGCGCGCTCTACAACCAGGCCGCATCCGACCATGTGCTGGCCGCGGCCATTGCTCGGGCGACCGCAACATTCAGTCGCAGCCTGGCGCTGTTCGGGCTCGCCACGTCTGAGCCGATGGCGGCCGCCGCCGCGGACGCGGGACTGCGCTTCGTGCCCGAGGCCTTCGCCGATCGCCGCTATCTCGCCGATGGATCCCTTCAACCGCGCTCCGAGGCCGGTGCGCTCCTGACCGATCCCGCCGCCGCGGCGGCCCAGGCAGTGTCGATCGCGAAGGAGGGTCATGTGATCGCCGCGGACGGTAGCGTCGTCGCACTGGTGGCGGAGAGCATCTGCTGCCACGGCGACACCCCCGGCGCCGTGGAGATCGCCGCCTCCGTTCGCGATGCACTCCAAAACGCTCGCGTGCCGGTGGCCGCTCTCGGCCGCCGGTGATCCGGCCATTCGGCGAGGCCGCGATCCTCGTCGAGCTCGACGGCGCGGATCAGGCACAGGCTCTCGCCGCCTCACTGCGCACCGATCCGACGCCGGGCGTCATCGAGGCCGTACCGGGACTGGCCTCACTTCTCGTTGAGCTCGATCCGCTTTTCGCCGATGCAGGCCGGGTCGCCGCGGTGATCGAGCGTCGCATCGTCGGACTCGACCCGACGCCACTCGCCGGAGCGATGCACACGATCCCGGTGGTCTACGACGGCCCAGATCTCGGTGAGGTGGCCGCGCTCCTCGACCTCGAGCCCTCCGAGGTTGTCGCACTCCACGCCTCCGTCGAGCTGCGTGTCCTGTTCTGTGGTTTCGCCCCTGGCTTCGCGTACCTCGGCGACCTGCCGGCCGCGCTGCACGTCCCGCGGCTCGCAACGCCGCGCGCGCACACACCTGCCGGCTCGGTAGCCATCGCGGGACCGATGAGCGGCATCTATCCGGCCGCCCTGCCCGGTGGCTGGCGCGTCATCGGCCGCACCGACGTCTCGCTCTTCGATCCGCGCAGGGATCCGCCGGCGCTCATGCTGCCCGGTGACCGGGTCCGCTTCGAGCCGGCATGATCGAGGTTCTCGAGGCTGGCGTGCTCACATCGGTTCAGACTGCCGCAGGACGGCCGGGATGGCGTCACCTCGGCGTTCCGGTCGGCGGCGCGGCAGATCCGTGGAGCGCGCGCCTCGCGAATCGGCTCGTCGGCAACCCGGACGACGCGGCGCTGCTCGAGTTGACCCTTCACGGGCCGTCGTTGCGGTTCGGCGCGTCGACCGCGATTGCGCTCACCGGGGCCACCTTCGAGGCGAGGCTGAATGGATTGCCGCTCCAGATGAACGCCGGCCGGCACGTTCGGGCCGGGTCGTCGCTGCACATCGGGGTGGGCGATGGGGCCCGAGGTTACCTCGCAGTGGCGGGGGGTATCGATGTCGAGCTGGTTCTCGGGTCGGCGGCGACCGATCTGCGTACCGGGTTCGGCGGCCATGAGGGGCGCGCGCTGCGTGCCGGGGATCGGCTGGGCTACGGAACGAGCACGGGCACCATGCGCCGCTGGAATGGTCCCGCTCCGGCCGGCCCGATCCGGATCGTCCCGGGACCGGACCGCGGGGCGTATGAACTCGTCGATGTCGCCTGGGTCGTTGCGCCCGAGGCAGACCGGACCGGTGTGCGCCTGGATGGCGGTGCGGTGCGCGCCGAACGCGCGGAGGTTGCGTCGATGGGCCTTCCGCTCGGCGCCATCCAGGTGCCGCCGGATGGCCGGCCGATCGTCATGCTCGCGGACCGCCCGGTCACGGGCGGCTACCCGGTCGCGGCCTGCGTCATACGCGCGGATATCGGCCGCGTCGCCATGCTGCGCACCGGCGATCCGGTGCGGTTGGCATGGGTCTCGGTCGAGGAGGCTCGTCGCGCGCTGCGGGAGATGGAAGGCCTACTCGCCGCCCTGGAGGGCGCGGAGACGCCCCCGGACGATGAGCTCGGGTGGGCCGGAGCCCACGGGTGAACGCACGCTGTTGCCCCAGTGATCAAAGATCGGCACTACCTGCGGTCCAGCCGCTCCACCGCCGCACCTCGATCATGATCACCGGACCGTCGATCGAGACGGTGGCGTATTGGCGATATTTAGCGCGCAGAAGCTCAACCCCACCAGCGCGAGCCCCGTCATTCGTGACGACCTCAGCGACGCCGTCCGCACGGGCCCACCACAGACGGGACCAGTCATCGTCGTAGGATTCGACGAGTAGCGAGACGACCGGATTGGCCGCGATGTTGTCGAGTCGGCGCAGGCGAGTGCCGCGTTTCGGCTTGCCGTCGATCGCCGTGATGATGCGATCCGCGTCAACGGCGAACGTGACCGGCACGATGTGCGGTACGCCGGCTGCGTCGGCTGTCGCGAGGTACCCGACCCGCGAGTTCAGGACCCGGGCGCGTGCCTCGTCGGGAGTCATCCGAGGACGCGACGCAGCGTATCCATGCTCAGGTTGCGCCCTGTGGTCACGATCGCCACGTTTCGGTCGGTCACGTCGAGCAGCCCTGGCCGCAGTGCCGCGATCCCGAGGACCGCACTCCCCTCCAGGAGCAGGTGCGGAACCTCGAGCGCCCAGCGCATGGCGTCGACAATCTGCTCCTCGTCGACCAGGACGACCTCGTCGACGAGCTGGCGGCAGAGCTTCCAGGTGAGGCTGGTGCGCTCGATGTTGCCGGACACGCCATCGGCGATCGTGGGTGCGATCGGCATGGGATCCGTCTTGCCCGTCTCGAAATAGCCGTACATGGGCGGTGATGCCGACGGCTGCACGCCGATGATCCGCACGCCCGGCTTGACCGCCTTCACCCATAGACCGATGCCGGCGATGAGCCCGCCGCCACCGATCGGCACGACGATCGTGTCGACCTCCGGCCAGTCGTCCAGGACCTCGACGCCGACCGTGGCCTGCCCGGCGATCACATCGGCGTCGTTGTAGGGCGGGATGTAGATTGCGTGGCCGGCGTCGTCCCGGCGTCTTGCTTCGGCCTCGGCGTCATCGGTGTCGTTGCCGGTCAGCTCGACCGTGATCCGGCTCGTCTCCAGCGCGCGCAGGCGCTCCAGCTTGGCGGGAGAGACAGATCGTCCTACCAGCACGGTGAGCCGCATGCCGTGGCGGCTGGCCGCCGTGGCCACCGCGATCCCGTGGTTGCCGCTGCTCGCGGTGACGAGCGCTGCCGTGGGGTTCTGCTCGGCCACGATGGCGACCTTGTTGTGCGCGCCGCGCGTCTTGAAGGCGCCGGTCGGCTGAACCTCCTCGCGCTTCAGCCGCACCTCCGCCGCTCCCGTCGCCTCGGCCAGCTCCGGGCTCGGCTCAAGCGGTGTGTGAAGAGCTATTCCATGCAGCCGAGCGCGGGCGGCATTGACATCGGCGAGGGAGGGCATGCGCGGCATGCTTCGAGTGTCGCAGGTGCGCCGATCCCGCGCGACCGTGGGATTCCAGGTTCCGTCCCATGACACTGCGTCACCGTCTACGCGGCAGGTGTCGGCTCACCGGTACCACGGGGCCAACTGACCTTCCACGGTGCACGGGGCGCCCGG
>JBBJNX010000098.1:0-7352 GCA_037721115.1 Candidatus Limnocylindria bacterium | reverse complement strand
CCAGAACTCGGCGCCGTCAAGCTCGGCCGGCTGCGCACCCGACACATTGCCGATGTGTATGCCTCGCTGCGTCTGCCGAAGTCAGTCACCATCACCCACGCCCGGTCAGTCCGCACGGTGGAGCGGGCGATGAGTGCGGCCTCACTCCGCTACCTGCACGCGGTCCTGCACAGCGCGCTGTCGCAGGCGGTCGAGTGGCGCCTCATCGCCACCAACCCGGCCGATCGCATCCGACTGCCCGCCAAGACAGGCGCAGTGATGACGCCTCTGGCGCCGGATCAGGTCCCCACTTTCCTCGAGGCGATCCGCGATCATCCGCTGGCGGCCCTGTTCACCCTGGCCATCGCCACCGGCATGCGGCAGGGCGAGATACTGGGCCTGCAGTGGAGGGATCTGGACCGGAGCCGCCTTCACGTTCGGCACGCCTTGGTCCGCATGAACGGAGGGTGGTGGCTGGGCGACCCGAAGACACCGCAGTCGCGGCGAACGATCGAGCTGACCGATCCGACCGTGACGATGCTGCGAGCTCATCGCCGTCGGCGGGCCAAGCACTTTCTGCGCCTCGGCCATCGGCTGACCGCCGACGTCTCATCTTCACCGACGATGGCGGCATGCCGCTGCACGGCCGCCATCTAGCCGAACGCCATCTCAGTCCCCTCCTGCGGAAGGCTGGCCTGCCGGAGATCCGGTTCCATGACCTCCGCCACACGTACGCCACCTTGCATCTCGCCGTCGGCACGAACCCCAAGCTGGTGGCCGAGGTGCTGGGTCACAAGGATGTGGGCATCACTCTTGATCGATACTCCCACAGTCAACCTGCGATGCAACGCGAGGCCGCCGAGCGGCTGGATGCACTCCTGGGGAGGAGTTCAGGCTAGACGTCTGCTCTCCTCATGTCCGACGCCCGCTCTCATGGCACCGGCTGGTCGTCCCGTCGTGGGGCGCTGAGCCACACCCGCGTCCAGGAATGGGCCATTGCTCCGTATCTCCGATCGACGTTTAGAACACCCGTTCACCCCCGAACCGATCGTGAACTCGACCCGTGTCGGCCGCCGTCAGCGGATCGTCAATTTCATAAGGGTGCTTATAAGGGTGCTTCAGAGCCTCATCTGGGTCCATTTAGAACTAATGTTCTACGGCTCTGAGCGTGAATCAAGCCAAAACGGGGGCGAATGAGGGAGTTTGGTACCGCATACCGGATTCGAACCGGTGATCTCCGCCTTGAGAGGGCGGTGTCCTGGGCCTCTAGACGAATGCGGCACGGGTCGCTGAGGACCGGCCGAGTCTACCCAAGCCCCTGCGCCGATGCAAACCGCGAGCGGATCAGCGATGGACGCCGACCGGCGCCACGGCTGCCGCGGAGGACGCGGCCGTCATGGCGTGGCGATGCTCCTCCAGCCATCCGAGCACGCTGGCGGCAACATCGGGCCATGTGCGCTCGCCCATCGCCAGACCGAAGTGGCTCGCCGATGGGAAGTACTCGTAGCTGGCGCCCAACAGGTCGGCGGTCCGTCGCGCCTCCGTCGGATGAATGACGTCGTCGAGCCCGGCCCCGATGACGAGACTGGGCAGGTCGACGAAGCGTGCCGCATCGATCGGTATCCCCTGCATCCGCTCCCGGCGAGCCCGACCCGATTCGTGGGCATCGGAGAGGAGCGCGCGCATCTTCTCGAGGTCGTCATCGCTCATGTCCGGCATGCGTTCGCGCAGCTCGTCACGCGACCCGGTCCAGCCCCACCACGCGGCATCGTAGATCGCCGGCACGGCGCGCAGCTCATGCTCCTCCGGACGTCGCGGCAGCGCTGCGGCGGGCGGCGATGGCGCCAATAACACCAGTCCGAGCACGGGATGCCGCTCGGCATGCAGCATCGACGCCAGTGCGCCGATCCCCCAGCCGATCAGAACGCTCGGCCGCCCGATGTGACGCAACGCGACGCCGATGTCATCGGCGTAGTCGCGCATGGTGACCTCGTCGAGATTGGCGACGTCACTGGTGAAGTGGCCGCGCAGGTTGAGCGCATGGGCCTCCCAGCCGCGCTCGGCCACGTAGGCGGCGATCTCGGTCCACAGCCAGGAGCCGGTCAGCGCGCCATGGACCAGCAGCAACGGCGGCTTGCGGGACCGTCGCTCCGGCTGATGCGTATCAACATGGATGCCCTCGGGCTCGATGAAGACCTCGTCGCGCTTGATCGCCTGCACCATCGGTGGCTTATCAATCCTCCAGGGGGTTGAAGACCATGCCGGTCAACAGCTTGGGATAGAAATAGGTCGACTTCTGCGGCATCACATCCCCCGCCGATGCGACATCGGCCAGCTGATCGAGCCGGGTCGCTCTCACCAGGATCGCGGCGACGGCGTCACCGCGCGCAACTCGCCCACGTGCCTCGACCTCGTCCCTAGTGTAGGCGAGGCGCTGGCCGGCGGCGACATCCTCGGGGGAGATTCCGAGCCTGTCCTCCAGCACGGCCACGTGCAGCACGGCCAGATCCAGGCCCTGGACGGCGCTGCTCATCCGCTCTCGCCGCAGACGATCGTCCAGGCCATCGGGGTCGCCGATCAGCAGGTACCCATCGCCACCGGGGAGGACCAGGCCGAATGTCGGTTCATCGGCGAAGCGACGCTCCTCCAGCGCAGCGGCCAGCCCCTCGGGCGCGACGGGGATGGACGTGAACAGCGCATCGTCACCGCCCGCCAGCGCGCGGAGCGCATCGGGATCGGCGTCGAGCAGAATCCGGTGCGTCGGCCGAATCTCGAGCTCCGTGAGCTCGGCGTTCACCAGCATCATCATGATCCAGTCGGCGGCAAGGTCGCCCGGCGCGGCATCGGCGAAGCCAGGATCAGCACGCACCTCGGCTTGATAGGCAAGGGCGGTCTCATACCGATGATGCCCATCGGCGATGTACAGGGTCTGGCGCCCGAGGTAGTTCAGCAGCCGGTCGTCGGGCTCGATCTGAGCCAGCTGATGGATCAGCCCGTCGTCGTCACCCGCTCGCCATTCGTCGCTCCAAGCGCGACTCATGACATGGCGGTAGCGCTCGGATCGATCGAAGTAGACGGCCAGGATGGGGCTCAGCTGGGTGCGCGTCGCGCGAAGCAGCGCCAGGCGGTCCGCCTTCGGGCCTGGCATCGTGTGCTCGTGAGGGCGGATCCCATCGCCCCATGGCTCGAGGAGCACGCGCACGACGATCCCCTCCACGGACGCCTCGTCCGACGCGGATGGCGTCGAGTGCCGGTAGTAGTAGGCCGCCGGCTCGGTCCGCCGTTCGAGCGTGCCGTCCGCGATCCACGAGGCAAGCGCGGCGGCCGCAGCGGCGTGCGGATCAGCATCGGCGCTGTACTCGAGCCGGATCGCATTCCGCTCGTGCCTGGCGAGGAGCTCGTGGCGCTTCGCATCGCCGATGACGTCGTACGGGGGACAGGCGAGATCGCTCACGTCCACGAGGCGGCTCGGTGGCGCTTCGTCGTCGTCGGTCAGATGGACGCGAGCCGGGACCGCGGTCTCGCCGAAGCGCTCGAGGGAATAGTGGAGGCCGGCGAACGGCGCGACACGGGGCATCGAGGGCAAGGATAGTCGCCCAGCGGCAAGTGACCGAACTCCCTTCAGGGCGCCGACCCGAGAACGCGAGCGGCCTGAGCTCGGACCTCCGGGCGCCGATCCGCGCGCGCGCTCTCGAGCAGCTCCAGCGCACCCGCCGGCAGTTCCGCGACATTTCCCAGTGCGGCGATGGCATTGCGCAGCAGCCGATGGCGCCCGGCCCGCGTCAACGCGCTGGACCCCACGGCACGTCCGAATGCCCGTCCCCCCAGCGGCAGGAGCCACGCAATCAGCGGCAGCAACGGGACGAGCAGCGGGCCGGTGTCATCGGCGTCGGCGTTCACCGGACACACCTCCTGGCAGACATCGCAGCCGAAGATCCAGTCGCCGATGGCCTCCGCCTCCCAGGCATCCAGCACGCCGGGGTGCTCGATGGTCAGGTAGCTGATGCAGCGCCGCGCGTCGATGGTCTGCGGCGCAACGATGGCGCCGGTCGGACAACCGGTCAGGCACCGCGTGCACGAGCCACACGTGGTTCGGATTGGCTCGTCGACCGGAATTTCAGCGGACGTGAGCAGCGCGCCGAGGAAGACCCACGACCCCGCCCGAGCATGCGTCAGCAGGTTGGCGTTCTTGCCGATCCAGCCTATCCCCGCGCGGGCCGCCAGCGCACGCTCGGCGAGCGGCCGATCATCGACGTAGGCGACCTCGCCCGCGGGGAGCCCCTCGCGTCGCAGGTCTTCGGCGAGGGCCGCCAGCCGGGTTCGGAGCGCGCCGTGGTAATCGGTGCCGAGCGCGTAGCGCGCGATGCGACCGGCCGGCTCAGCGGGCGACCCGGCCAACAGAGGCGCAAGCGCTTCGCGCAGCGCGTCGGGCCGCGGGTCCCACGCAGCACGGTCCGCGCCGGCATACGGCGCAGCCACCACGATCACCGATCGCGCCGCCGGATCCTGCGCGTTCGGGTGCGTCGCCAGGCGCGGCCGATCGCCGCCCATCCAGTCCATGCGCGCCATTCGTCCGGCGGCGACGCTCTCCTCCATCCGAGCGCGTGCTTCTGGCAATGGTCCCGCATCGGTCACGCCAACGAGCTCCAGCCCATGCCGCGCCGCGAGCTCGTTTAGTCGTTCGCGCATCATTGGTCGCGGTTGCGCATCATGAACGGTGGAGGCTCCCCCGTCGCGGCGATGCCAACGCTCGTCAGCGGCATGGCAACCCGCGGAATGCGGAAGCCGAACACCGAGCCTCGTCCCGCTTCGAGGTTCGGGGCGACCCAGATCCGACCGCCGTGCGCGTCGATGATCGCGCGGCTGATGTAGAGCCCCAATCCCAGCCCGCCAAACCGGCGACGACCGGCCTCATCATCGGCCTGGTAGAAGCTCTCGAAGACGATCTCACGGTGCTCGTAGGGAATTACGACACCCGTATCCTCCACTCGAATCTCAAGATCCCCGCCGCGGCCCTCCGCGCTGACGTTGACCGGTCCACCATCGGGCGAGTACTTGACCGCGTTCTCGAGCAGGTTGCTGAGCACCTGGTCGATCCGGTCGCGATCGGCATGAACGCCAAGTGTGTCGGGCGCGGTCAGCGCAATATCACGCTCGCGATGCTCGCCGCGCACGCGCGTCACGGCGTCGCGAATCGCCTCCGCCAGGTCGAAGTCGATCGTTTCGATGCTGACACCGCCACGGCGATCGATGCGGCTCACGTCAAGGAGATCGTCGACCAGGCGCCGCATGCGCCCGACCTGGGAACGGATCACGCGGAGGTGGGCCATCTCCTTGCTCTCGCCGGACCGATCGGTCCGAAGGCGAGATTCGAGCAGTTGCGAGTAGCCCTGGATGCTGGTCAGCGGGGTCCGGAGCTCGTGACTGACGATCGAGAGGAAATCGTCCTTGATCCGCTGAGCGGCCTGCTCGCGGGCCATGCGTTCCTGGAGGTCGGACCAGAGCTGGGCATTCTGGAGCGCCGGCCCGGCACGATCGGCGACGGCTTCGGCCATGCGCCGAACCCGATCGCTCACCGTATCGCCCTCGCGACCCGCACTGGCCAGCACGCCCAACAGCCGCCCGCCGGCCAGGATGGGCACGGCCAGGACCCATCCCAGCTCGAGGGCGACCAGGCCATCCGGGTCTCCCGCCGCGCTCCCCTCTCGATTCCCATCGATTGACGCGACCGTGGCGGCGACCCCACCGATGATGCCCTCCCCCACCCGAGGCTGTCGCTGTGCGACATGGTCATGCCAGCGGACGGCCAGGTCCTCGTCGCTTCCACCGCTCGCCACGGGAGTGATTCGACGGTCACCGTCGCCGATGATCAGCAGGAGCGTCGCGTCACCGAGCAACGGCGCTGCGCCGCCGGCGATCGTGTGCGTTGTCGTCTCGCGGTCCAGCGATGCCGTAAAGTCTCGCCCCAGACGGCTGAGCAGCTCTCGCTCGATCCCGCGTTCACGGTCGCGTTCATCCTCGGCCAGCCGATGCTGGAGGCGCGCGTTGTCCATCGCTCGTTCGATGACGATGCGGCTGAAGATGCCCGCAACCAGGCCGACGCCGACGAGGTACGCAACGCGTGTCGGAAGCATCTGGCGAACGACATCCTCAGTCGGGCCGATCAGCACGACGGACACGTAGAGGCCGCTCATCACGATCGAGGACCAGACCGATGCACCGAGCCCGAATCGCAGCGCCGTCCCGAGGATCACGAGGCCGTAGAAGAGATAGGCGTCGATCCGACCGCCCGCGACGTAGACGGCCACAGTAACGGCCGCCATGTCCAGTGCCGTGCTCACGATGCCGACCTCCCGCGCCGGAAACCGGGTCAACAGCCACGGGATGGCGAGCGTCGATATGGCGATCACCGCCGCCAGGACGAACAGGACCGGACGGGATTCGAGGTCACGCTCAAACAGACGCAGGTACAGGGCAGCGACCAGCACCATGCCGAGGCGAACCCACACGAGCTGACGCTCCTGGGCGCGCATCTGGTCCTCGAGATGACGCTCGAGCTCGTGGCGACCGTTGGAGGTTGAGGAGATGGAGGCACCCATGCGCAGGACCGCACTCTAGCATCGGTCGCTTTGGCTCCCGTACACTCCACCGACCGAGCGAGCCGTGCAACTCCGGCGCGGCCCGGCGCGTCTACCGGTGGCCAGCGCCACCTGCGACCCGACCGCACCGAGGGGACGATGACCAACCGAACCGCCTTCCACGGGCCAGGCCGATGGCCCATGCCCCTTGCCGGCCTCGTGCTGCTCGTGGTGGCGATCATCCTGCCCGCCCTGCCCGTCCATGCTGCGAGCTCCATCCAGATCGATGCGCGGGCACTCGTCGGGGGGCGATATGCCGTCGGCTGGATGGCGATCTCGGTCACGCTGACGAACGACGGTGAACCGACCGAGGGAACGTTGGCCGCCGCCACCGAGTCGGGTGCCGTGCAGCGCTTCGTCGAGATGCCCGCCGGAGCGCGCAAGGTGGTCATGCTCTACATCCAGCCGGAGGCGTTTCAACGGCAGATCACCGTCCAGTACGAGGAGCCGAACGGCACGGTGAAAGCGGTCGTCGAGACGCGCGTGCTCGAACAGACATCAAGCCAGTTTGCCGTCGTCGGGGACGGCGCCGGGACACTCCGACCGCAGCTGAGCGTCGGTGACGAGATTGGCCTACCGGCGCCCCTGGCGCTGACCCTGGCCGATATTCCGGAACGTTCCGAGCCGCTCGAGGGCATCTCCGCCCTCGTGTGGGCCGATGACAGCTCCGCCCTCAGCGAGGCGCAGCGACGCAGCATCGAGCGATGGGTCGCGAACGGCGGTCAGCTGGTCGGA
>JBBJNX010000097.1:0-7374 GCA_037721115.1 Candidatus Limnocylindria bacterium | reverse complement strand
CAGGCGACAACGTGCGCGACGACGCCCGGCAGCGAATGTTCAGCGAGCCGGGGCAACTCCGAACTGCTCGGAGGAGAGCTTCGCGTACAGGCCCTCCTGGCGCAGGAGCTCGTCATGCGTGCCTCGCTCGACGATGCGGCCACGGGCCATGACCAGGATCTGGTCGGCGCGCAGGATCGTCGAGAGGCGATGCGCGATCGCGATGGTGGTCCGCCCTTCCATGAGGCGTTGCAACGCAGCCTGGATGAGCCGCTCACTGACGGTGTCGAGGGCGCTGGTGGCCTCGTCCAGGATCAGGATGCGAGGATCCTTGAGCAGCACGCGCGCGATCGCGACGCGCTGCTTCTCGCCGCCGGAGAGCTTGTAGCCACGCTCCCCCACCACCGTGTCGTAGCCGTCCGGCAGCTCCATGATGCGCTCGTGAATGGCGGCCGCACGGCCGGCTTCCTCGATCTCCTCCATGGTCGCATCGGGCTTGGCATAGCGCAGGTTGGCGAGCACAGTGTCATGGAACAGGTAGGTCTCCTGGGTCACGAAGCCGATGACCCGGCCCAGCGACTCGAGCTTGATGCCGCGCACATCGACGCCATCGATCAGTACCGCACCGCGATCGACGTCGTAGAGCCTCGGGATGAGATAGGTGGACGTCGTCTTGCCGCCGCCTGAAGGACCCACCAGCGCGACGAGCTGACCGGGCTCCGCGCTGAAGCTGATCTCGTTCAACGAAAATGGCTGCACGGCGGTCGGCACTGCCCGACCCTCCGCCTCGGCTTCGGCTGTCTCGGAAGCCAGCTCGAGCTGCGCCTCCGCGACGGGGTAGCGGAACGAGACGTCGTCGAAGCGCACCTGGCCTCGCATCGTGGCCGGATGGAGCTCGGCCGCCTCTGGCGCATCGGTGATCTCATGGTCCATCTCGAGGTACTCGAAGATGCGGTCGAACAGCGCGAGTGCACCCTGGATCTCGACCTGGACATTCAGGAGCTGACCAAGCGGGAAGAAGAGACGCGACTGGAGCGTGGTGAAGGCCACGATCGTCCCGATCGAGACGTTCGTGTCGCCGCCGATGATGAGCGACCCCGCCAGCAGGTACACGAAGGCCGGCATGATGCTGAAGAAGGTGCCGATCAACGCAAAGAACCATCGACCGATCATCTGGCCGCGGACCTGGAGGTCGCCCAACCGCTGCGACTCGGCGCGGAAGCGTTCGATGCTCGCCTCCTGCTGACCAAACGTCTTACTGAGCAAGATGCCGGAGACCGACAGCGATTCCTCGGTGATGGCGCTCATCTCCGCCATCGAGCGCTGCGTCAGCGTGCTGACCACGCGCCGCACCTTCCCGACGCGATAGGTGATATAGGCAAAGAACGGCAGGAGACCGAGGCTGAGCACGGTCAGGCGCCAGTCGAGGATCCACATCGCGACCACGGTGGTCGCCACCGTCGCGAAGTTGGCGAGCAGCGACGAGGCGGTATCGGTCACCACCGACTGCACGCCGCCGACATCGTTGCTGATGCGGCTCTGGATCTCCCCGGTGCGCGTCTCGGTGAAGAAGCGGAGCGGCATCCATTGGAGGTGGGTGTAGAGCGCCAACCGCAGGTCGTTCATGACGCGCTGGCCGACCACGTTCGACAGATACGCCTGCCAGACGCCGATTGCACTCGTGATGATCGGCAGCACGATCATCAGGCCAGCCTGGAAGTAGAGCAGGCTGAGGTCCTGCTCGCCGCCGGGCAGCAGGTTGTCGATGATCAGCTTGAGCAGGATCGGGTTGACGACGCCGACGCTGACCGTGACGAAAATGAGCATGGCAATCAGGCCCAGGCGGGCCCGGTATGGACGGAAAAAGCCGGCAATCAGGCGAAGCGTCTTGGCCCCCGTGCCCGGTCGCCGGGTCAGGTCCGGGTCTGATCCCCCGAAGCCACCGGCCCGGCCACCACCACCGCCTCCGCCGCCGCGCCGCCGTGTCATTCCAGGATGATGGAGGCGAACGCCTGTGCCAGGCCGATCCCCTGCGGCTCGCCCACCAGCCGCGCCCGCTCGCGCATGCGGTCTCCCACCGTCTCCGGATCGACCTGACTCTCGTGGGCCAGTATGGCGCGCATGCCGATGTCGAAGGTGTCAGAAATGTCGAGCCACAGGTTCGGCTCCTCGACCCCGGTAAGGAGGACCTGCCGCACCTTCCACGGCTCCAGCTTCTCGTCTCGCCATAGCTCGGGGAAGTTGAGGTGATCGCGCGCCGCGGGGTAGATCGCCGCGAGCGTCGCCTCACCGGTGGCAAGGTGGTCGGGGTGGCCGATGAACGGGTTATGGTCGAGACGTCGCTGCGGGTTCTGCGTGATCACGAGGTCCGGCCGAAAGCGTCGAATCTGGCGGACGATGTCGCGCCGCAGGTCCAGCGACGGGGTCAGGTAGCCGTCCGGGTAGCCGAGATGGACGATGTCGCTGACCCCCAGGATGTCGGCGGCGGCGCGCTGCTCGGCAACCCGCGTCGTCGACAGCTGCTCCGGAGTCACGGATGGATCCTCTGTGCCCTTGCTGCCGTCGGTCGTGACGACATAGTCGACCCTGACCCCCGATCCGGTCAGGTGAGCGATCATGGCCGCCGCACCGAACTCCCCGTCATCCGGATGGCTGATCACCACCAGCGCGCGCGCCAGCGGCGCAATCAGCTCGTGACGTTCGAGAGGGCTCATACGATGCATCCTACCGCGATTGGGCCGACCGCTCGATTGACCCGTTCGCGCCGGCCGCCCATACTGCCCCACAGTATGACGACGGAGCATCGTGGCGCCGATTTCCGGCACAGTTACACCAAGGACAAGCAGGACCTTCTGAGGCGCCTGCGTCGAATCGAAGGACAGGCCCGCGGCATCCAGCGACTCGTGGAGGCAGAGACCTACTGCCTGGATATCCTCCAACAGGTAGAGGCGCTCACCGCCGCGGCCGATGGAGTGGCGTTGCTGGTGCTCGAGGACCACATCGACGGCTGCCTTGCACACGCAGTCGAGACGGGCCGGGGCCAACCGTACATCGACGAGGTCATGGCGGTGGTGCGACGCACCATGGGGCGCCGGGGACCGCGGAGGGAAGCTCGGGCTCGGGCAGCTGAGCCTGATGCCATCTGAAACGGGAGTGCCGCAGGGGGGAACCACGGCACTCCCGCGTGGGAGTCTACGCGTCGCTCACTTGTCGAGCAAGCAGGCGCTCATTCGCCAAACATTGTCAGTTGGTCGCCCCCCCGCTCGATGAGCGGATCGAGTCCGAGAACCGGCTCCAGCCACTCGATGCGAGCGCCCTGCCGGTCGACCAACGTCTTGAGGTGTTGCCATTTTATAATGTGCCAATTCTGGCGCTCGAGTTCGTCGCGCAGCCAGGGTGAACGATCGATCTTCAGGCGCAACAGCTCGCCGCGCTCCGCCGGAATGATCATGAAGCGAGCCTGATCCTTTCCCGGCGGGATCTTCACCCCGCGACGTAGCACCGCGTCTCCGACCATCGCCGTCCATTCGACTTCGAAGAGGAATGTGAGCCGACCGCGCACGTACCACAGCGCGTCGACCTGTCCGAGCACCTCGGCTGGCGCCCGCAGGACGAGAGGCAGGTAGACACGTCGCTCCTCGTCCATCAGTCGGCTCACGAGCGACCGGCCCTCGACCATTCGATCCTGCTCGCGAGCCGCGATCCAGGTCCGCAGCCCCAGCCGATGACCGTAATCGACGAGCGTGGCAAGCACGCGCGCATGATCCTCCGTTCGACGACCGAGGACGTCCTCCGTCGACAGCGAGCCCCGCTCGCCTGGAGAAGCGTACGAGGTCAGGCAGGCGCGCACGAGCTCCTCGTCCGGTGCCTGGAGGCCGGGGAAGAGTCGGTAGATCCGATCGAAGAATCCGCCTTCGTCGATCGTCCCCGCCGTCGACAGGATGGACCACGTCGCCCACTCGACTCGGTCCGCCAGTGGGCGCTCGGCGAGCTCCGGATGACGCAGCCACCAGCGCTGGTCTGCAGCGTCGCCGATCCGGACCAGGGTCGGGTGATCATCGCGCCACAGCTCCTCACGGATCAGCGTGGCGACCATGTGGGGCCCTCCGAACTCCAGCCGGTCCGGTGCCGCGGAATCGCTCTCGCTGCGCCCCGCGACCATCCGACGCAGGATCCCGGACGAGCCCAATTCGGCCACGACCGCCGCCACGACCCTCATGAGTGCCGCCGGCTCGCCGCGATCCCGCAGCAGCGCCGTGACCGCACGGTCGATGGCGGCGGCCAGCTCCGGATACGTGAGATGGCCCCCATCGGCCCCGAGGCGTAACGGCCCCGGGTTGACCGCATGGCGCAGCCGATCCTCCGCCGATCGGCGTCGGAACTGAACCGTGATCGCATCGCCGGAGCGCCGTGACTCCCGGTGAATCACATCGCGCAGCTCGAGCTCCGCGGCCGCGCCCGCCAGGACGACGGACAGCAGGCGCTCCGGGTCGGGGTTCTCGAGCAGGATGACGCACCAGCCACCGGGCTTCAGCGCACCGGCCGCCGAGATCATGCCGTGGCGCAGCGCCGTGGCCTCCGCGCCATCGGGGTGACCTCCCGACCCGAAGATCGGTTCCAGCCGAAGGGTCTCGGCTGCCTCGCGACCGAGGACCATCGAGGTGGCCAGGTACTCGAGCGCGAGCTCATCAAGGGGCGGGCTCGGAGCCGGTGCCGACAGGACGAGGTCGACGCCATCGGCCGGCAGGTATTGACCGACCACCGAGGCTCGAGCGCGAAGCCAGAGCACGTTCGCGGCGGTGACGCCGCCGAGTTCGGTGAAGTCGGCGGCGAACGTGGTCGCATGCCGGTCCCCCAGGGCAGCGATCGCGGCCCGAACCTCACCATAGGCCTCTTCGAATGCGCGCCAGACGTTCACTTCTCGCCCGTGACGACTTGCCGGCTGCCGCACGTGGCCGCCAATGATGCGCAGGGACGCGACGCGACCCGGGTAACCGTTCAGGCGGCTGGCCGGCAGCAGGCACGCGGCGAGCGCCAGCTTCATGACGGCGGCGACGGACGTACTGCGCAGCTCGCTCTCGATCTTGGAAAGGATCGCGTGCAGGGCGTAGAGATTGCGCGGCGTGTACAGGTTCAGGAGCTCTTCCACCAGGTCGTCTCTGCCGTCGAGGACCGGGAAGCGGGCCTGCAGCTCGTGGTGGGCGGGACTCTGTCGGGCTCCATCGGCGGCAGCGATCGGAAGCGGGTCGGGGCGGACGGTCGAGGCGTATCGGGGCCGCTCTCCGATCGAGGTGGGTGGATCGACCAGATGCGACGCCGGCGGCGGACCTCCTGCCTCGCCGATCGTCAGATCGAGCTCGTCGACCAGCTCTCCGCTGGTCTCCTCGACGGGCCTATCCGGCGCGGCGTCCTTCGGGTGGCCTGGACCGGCGCCCTCAATTCCGAGCTTGGCGAGATCGCCGTCATCAACCGCTGCAGATCGCTCTTCCGGTCCGCCGCGGCTCGCGTCGCAGGCCGCACAGCGATAGAGCTTGCGTCCCGGCGCGTCTCCATCTCTGGGCCAGACGTACTGATCGGCGACCACGGGGCTGCGGCAGGCGGGACAGCGAGTGGCATACAGCTCCTCGATATGCTGTCGGAGCGGGATGTCGACTCGTCGCGACGCCGCGAGCTGGGCGAACGCCGCATCCAGCACGGCGGGCTGCGGGGCCGTCAGCAGACCAATCGCGGCCAGTTGAGCGAGTGGGCCGGGGTCAGCGGCAACGGCGCGCATCCCTGCCGCGACAACGCGCCGGGCGGTCCACCCCGTTCCGGCCCACGGGTCGAGCACCGTGTCGCCTGGACTGGCGAGCGCGGCAAGCACCGCATCGAGCTCATTATCGGCGGGGGCGGGATGATACCGATCGAGGAGAGCCAGGCCGGGGAGGCGTCGCGGCAGGATGACGTGGCTGACTCCCTTTCGTTCCGCCTCGCTCATCCTATGGCTCTTCTACAGGCTCCTCTTCGAGCTCGGGCTCGCTCGAGTACTCGGGGAGGGTCGTGTCAAGCTCCTCGACCTCCTCCGAGTCCTCATCGGCCTCTTCGACCTCGTCGTCGTCATCGTACCGAAGTGGGGTGCCCTTGATGTACGGCCTGACGCCAACGCCGCTCTGTCCTTGCGTGGGAAACGAAACTCTGCCGAAGTTGTTCGGGTGGCTGAATGCCTCGCGGACCATGACGACGATTTCGCCACCGGCCTCGTGGACGGTCGTGATGGCAGCGTCATAGCGGTTTCCGGCCGCGATCAGCTTTAGAAGACGGGTGGCGATTCGCGGCTCCACACTTCCAATGGTGGTTGTGGCGACGCTGGCAACCAGCTCGTCACCCTCGACGTCCAGGCTGATGGCGTCACCGGGGGAGAGCGGCGCCAGCACCCGCGGGGCGGCGAGGTTGATGAGCCTCGCCCGGCCGGTTTTGCCGGTCTCCTCGATGAAGAGGGTGACAGGTGCCTTCTCCGGGCGGCTCTTCCCATTCGTCGTCGGCCGCCTTACGGCCATCACCACGCGCAGCCGTTCGATGTTGCGCTGTGCGATCCGGTTCGTCGCATCCCGCTCCAGCGCCTGTCCGTAGGCGGTGAGCGCCTCAGCATGGCGGCCCAGCTCGGCGAGAGCCTTGCCGAGCCGGTTGCAGGCGTCGATGTCGGGCCCGAGGTCAAGCAGTTGCCGGTTCGCAACGACCGCCTCCTCCCATTCACCGCGCGTCGCGTGCGCGATCGCGGCCTCGGCCAGTTGCCGTCGTTGTCGCGCGGTCGTGTCAGCTTCTCCAAGCGCCATGAGCGTTGCGAACGTCTCCGATAGCGAGGTCCACGGCCAAGGCCGGCCGAAAGCGCCCTCTTGTACCACCGGCCCCGTAGGGTGTCAACGCGACCCCCGAAGGCTCGGCTCAGGCCCGATGCACGATCATGCCAACCAGGAGGCCAAAGAGCAGCAACGACCCGAACTCGACCCCCACGCTTCGGCCTGAGGCGCTCCCGCTCAGCATCTCCGCTGCCCCGCTCCACGCGTGGAAGGTGAGCGCCATGAGGGCGGCCATGATCGGGAACGGCACGTTGAGGAGGACCGCACCCGCTCCGACCTGCACGACGGCGAGGACATGCAGGAGCGCCTGGCCGACGCCCTCGACCCCCATGGGGGCGCGCGCCTCCGACGCGCGGAGCGCCAGCGGCAGCGCCATGACGCCAACCAGGATGAGCGGCGTCGGCCAGGCACGGGCGCCGAAGAGCACCAGGATGCCCGCGACCCCGGAGAAGAGGATGCCCACGAGCAACAGGTTGCCGATCGTCCGTCCGCCAGTGCCGCGCTCCAGACGCAGCTCGAGGTACGTGACCGACCAGAGGAGCACCACCAGGATGGGTAC
>JBBJNX010000096.1:0-7401 GCA_037721115.1 Candidatus Limnocylindria bacterium | reverse complement strand
ATGTCGGCGAGCGCCAGGACCTCTTCGCGATCGGCGACGAATCCGGGCGTGAATGGGCCGACGACCATTCCTGCAGCAATGTAGCCGAGCATCGGCGGCAATCTGAGCCGATGCGCCACTGCCCCGAGGACGAGCGCCGCCCCCAGCGCGACGAGCAGCGTCAGCCCGAGTCCGTTCATGGCACGAACCGGCAGTCGGCGGCGCGGGGCGTCGTCGGCGGCATGATCCGGATGATACCGGGCGTTCGCGAAGGGGTCGGGTAGACTGGACCGGTGGGCGGCGGCCGAACCGCGGCCCCGGAGAGGCTGCGCATGCGGCCTCATCTCAGTATTCGGAGCGAACTTTCATGGCCGACCACGAGCGGGCGCCGACGCCCGAGACGATCACCCAGAAGACCACCATCGCCGAAGCCGACCGCATCCTTCAGATGGAGCCAGTCGTCGTCCGCGCGACCGACAGCCTGGGCCAGGTCGCCGGCATGGCGGTCGAGAACACAGGCTGCCGGGTCATCGCCGTCGTCGACGAGGATCGGAAGCTCGTCGGGGTCATCCCGATCCGATCCCTGGTGAACGACGTGTTCCTGAAGATCGTGCCCGAGGAGTTCCTCGGCGAGATCAGGGACCTCGAAGCCGCCATGAAGTATGCGAAGCACGTCGCGGCCCGCACCGCCGGCGACATCATGGTCGATCCGGTCAGCGTGCACCCCGATGAGACCGTTCGGGCGGCGTTCGAGCGCATGCACGTGAGCCATCTCAACGGGCTGCCCATCACCGATCGGGACGAAACGGTCGTCGGATACGTCGACCAGCTCGAGCTACTCATCGTGTGGGTTCGCGCCAGCGGTCGCGAGGCGCTTCTCGAACCCGCCCCGGACACCGACGGGGACGACGCATGACCTTCGAGGTCGTCCTGGGCCTCGCCATCTTCGGCGTCACGTATCTGCTCATCGCGACGGAGCGGATCCACAAGACGCTCGCCGCCATGGCCGGCGGGATCGCGATGGTCCTGCTCGGGATCGTCAGCCAGGAGCAGGCCTTCGAGGAGATCGACTTCAACGTCATCTTCCTGCTGGCGGGAATGATGATCCTGGCCGGCATCATTCGGAAGACGGGGGTCTTCGGCTGGATCGCGGTCCGCGCGGCCCGGTTCGCGAGCGGCGAGCCGTATCGGATCCTCGTCGTCCTGAGTGTCATCACGGCGCTCGCCTCGGCGCTGCTCGACAACGTTACGACCGTCGTGCTGGTGGGTCCGATCACGATCTTCCTCGCCGCTCGGCTGGGCATGAACCCGTTCCCGTTCCTCATGAGCGAGATCCTGGCGTCGAACATCGGCGGCGCCTCGACGCTCATCGGCGACCCCCCGAACATCCTCATCGGGAGCGCGGCCGGCCTGGATTTCGGCGCATTCCTGGTGAACATGGCTCCGCTGTCAGCCATCCTGCTGGTCGTCTACCTCCTGGCCGCACGCTGGCTCTTCCGCGGCCAGCTCGAAGCCGATCCGGCCCTGCGGGAGAGCCTCCTCGAGCTCGATGAGAGCGAGATGATCACGAACCCCGGCCTGCTGCGCGTCGCGCTCATCGTGCTCGGGCTCACGCTCGTCGGCTTCCTGTTCCACGGCGTCCTGCACCTCGAGCCCGCGACGATCGCGCTGGCCGGCGCGGTGGTGCTCATGCTCCTGGCCCGCGAGAGCCCGGACGAGGCCCTCCGTGAGGTCGAGTGGCCGACGCTGTTCTTCTTCATCGGCCTGTTCATGCTCGTCGCGGGGGTGATCGAGATCGGGCTCATCGATGCCGTTGCCGATGCGATCTTCGAGCTGACCGGGGGTGCTTTGGCCGCGACGTCGATCCTCCTGCTGTGGATGTCGGCCATCCTGTCGGGGATCGTCGACAACATCCCCTACACGGCCACGATGATCCCGGTGGTGACGCAGCTGGCGGAGGGACAGCCGAACGACGGGCTGTGGTGGGCCTTGGCCATCGGCGCGGATCTCGGCGGCAACGCCACGATCATCGGGGCCAGCGCGAACGTCATCCTGGCCGGCATGGCCGAGCGCGAAGGCCACCCGATCAGCTTCGTGCGGTTCCTGAAGTACGGACTGCCGGTCACCCTCGGCACCATGGTCATTGCCACCGGCTACGTGTGGCTACGGTACCTGCTGTAGCCGATGGAGCACATGGCGGAGGTCCTGCGTCAGCTCTTCCTGCTTCTGCTTGCTGCCAAGATCGGCGACGAGGTGTTCAAGCGGCTGGGCCAGCCTCCGGTGATCGGCGAGATCCTGGCGGGTGTGGTCGTGGGTCCGGCCGTGCTGGGCTGGTACGAGATCAACGCCGAGACGATGCTCTTCGCGGAGATCGGCGTGGTGCTGCTCCTCTTCCAGGTCGGGGTCGAGACCCGACTGCACGACCTGCTGCGCGTCGGCCCCACGGCCCTTGCCGTTGGGGCGCTGGGCGTGGTGCTGCCATTTGCCGGTGGATTCGCGCTGGCCGGCGTTCTCGGGTCCCCGCTGTCGGTGGCCGTCTTCCTCGCCGCCGCGCTGACGGCGACCAGCGTCGGGATCACTTCGGGCGCCCTGCGCGACCTCGGGGCGCTCAACGCGCGCAGCGGCCGCGTGATCCTGGGCGCGGCGGTCATCGACGACGTGCTGGCGATGCTGATCCTGGCCTTCGCGAGCGGGCTGGCCGCGGGCAACGTCGCGCTCGACGAGCTCGGGCTGCTCGTGGTCGTGGCCCTCCTGTTCATCGGGATCGTGCTCATCGGGGGGACGCGCATCCTCGCGCGGCGCCGATCGTTGTTGACGGACCCGGTGTTCGCTGCGACGCCGTTCCTGCCCGGGATGATCATCATGCTCGGGCTCGCCGCGCTGGCGACCCAGATCGGCCTCGCGGCCATCATCGGCGCCTTCCTGGCCGGCATGGTGGTCGGAGAGTCGAGCGAGCGGCACGCGCTCGAGGCGGAGGTCGCGCCGGTGGCGGCATTCTTCACGCCGTTCTTCTTCGGGTTCATCGGCGCGCAGGTCGACCTCGTGGGGCTGGCCGACATCGGCGTCATCCTCCTGGTCGTCGGCGTGACGGTCGTGGCCGTGGCGACGAAGTTCATCGGCGCATTCTTCGGGGCCATTCGGCTCGGTCGCGCGGAGGCGACGCTCATCGGCTGGGGGATGGTGCCGCGCGGCGAGGTGGGCATCGTGGTGGCGGGGCTGGGGCTGCAAGTGGGAGCCATTGAGGGGGAGCTCTACACGGTGGTCGTCGCGATGGCCGTCATCACCACCCTCATCGTGCCGCCGTTCCTGCCCATGCTGGTGCGTGGCGCCTCCACGAGTTCCGAGAGCGACGCTCGACCCACTTCCGGCCCGACGCCCGGTGTCGAGGACGATGCCGATGGGATGGCGAACGCGCGCAGGGACGATAGAGGCCCGACCTAGATTTGACGCGCCCGGGTGGATCGCCGATCTGTCGGCTGGGCGGCGCCCGAACGCCATTCCGGCGCTGATTCGCCGGTAGATCGGCAAGCGAAGATCCCGCCCCGACGGATCGGAGCGGGATCTCGTGATGCGAGCGCTCGGCCGAGGCTACTCCCCTTTTGGCGTGACCTCGACGGTGCCCTTCGTGAAGTCCTCGCCGGTGGTGTCCTCCTCGATACCCTCGAGGGCGGCCTCGGCGAGGTCGGTTCGGGAGGCGTCATCCGACGGCGCCTCGGTGATGATTCCAGAGTCCAGGCTGATGTCGACCGTCTGCTGCCAGAGGTCGGCATTCAGCATCCCGATCCCGTCTGGTGACGGCCAGATGAGCGGGTTGATCTCGTTCATCATCCAGGCCTGGTGGCCGGCGCCGAGGGTCGGGCCTGCCGCCGTCGTGTACCCGACGCAGTCTTCGGGGTTGTCACGACAGTAGATCCAGCCGCGGAAGCTGGCGCGCAGGAAGCGCTCGGTAATGTCCTCGTTGCCCTCTTCCGCCAGCCAGGAGGCACGCGCGAAGATGGCGTCCTGGAGCATCGCCGTCCCGACCTCGTTGTAGTCGATGACGGTCAGATCCTCTGGCTGGTACAGCTCACCGGTATCGGGGTTCTCTGCCTCCAGGACCTGGGCGTACTCGTTGTAGATCATCGCCTCGGCGACATCGATCTCTCGCGAGAGGAGGAGGAGCATGTCGAACGGCTGGATCACCTTCTCGTAATCGGTGCCTTCCTCCAGTCCCTCGGCGCTGGCAGCCGCGGTGACCTCGAACTCGTTGCCGAAGTCCCAGACGCCGACCTTCTTATCGGCGAAGTCGGCCGGTGAGCTGATGCCGGAGTCGGCCCATGCGACCGAGAGCGTGCCCGACCGCTGGAAGATCTGCGCGATGTTGACAAGATCAGATCCACCGACACGAGCCTCGAGCACCTTCGGCACCCAGCTGATGGTGAACTCGGGGCCATTCTCCGCTGAGCCGACCTGCTGCGGAACTACGTCGGGCCCGCCGTCGAGGATCTCGACGTCGAGGTTCTCATCGGTATAGAAGCCCTGCTCGGCAGCCGCGAAGTAACCGGCGAACTGCGCCTGCGGCGCCCACTGGAGCTGGAGCTGGACCGATGCGGTTTCGCCGCCATTACCATCATCGCCGCCATCGCTTGGTTCGGTGCTGCTGCCGGTCTGCGTGCCGCAGGCCGCCAGGGCGAGCATCGCGGTCACCGCGACGCTCAACCAGATTCGGGATCGCTTCATTGCGCTCGGACTCCTCGTGTGCCGTTGCTCGGGAATGCCCCACTGTGATGGGCGGATTCTAGGGACCTGCCGAGATCCCTGCTGAGTGACTCGTCCGGTCGACGATCCGCGCTGGGCTCAGCCGGTGGCCGGCAGCCGGAACCAGATCTCGGTGCGACCCTGCCCGGACCGTGCGCCGACCTCACCGCCGTGGGCCTCGATGATCTGGCGAACGATGGCGAGCCCGATCCCCGCACCGCCTGTGGCGCGCGCTCGCGAGCGGTCCACGCGATGGAGCCGTTCCCAGATGAGCGGCAGCTCGGTGCTCGGAATCTCGGGGCCGGTATTGGCGATGACGCACCGGATGGTGGTGCCCTCGGCCTCGAGTCGAACGTGGATGTCGCCGCCATCGGTCGTGTAGCGGGCGGCATTCTGGACGAGGTTGCTGACGACCTGGCCGATGCTGTCAGGATCAGCGTCCAGGCGCGGGAGCGCGGGGCTCTCCTCGAAGCGCACGACGATCGAGCGGGTCGCGAGCTCGGGGGCCACCAGCGCGAGCGCTCGACGGACGAGATCGCCGAGGTCGATCTCCGCCCGTGCCAGGTCGCGTGTCACCGCGTCAGTCCGCGCGAGCATGTCGAGTCCCTCCACCAGTCGGGTGAGCCGTTCGATCTCCTCGTGGATGGTCCGCAGCATCTCGGTCGACGGCTCGACCACCCCATCAGCGAGGGCTTCGGTGTAGCCACGCAGGCTGGTGAGCGGCGTCCGCAGCTCGTGGGCCACATCCTCCACCAGTGCGGTCCGCAGCTGCTCGACCCGTTCGAGGGTGGCCGCCATCTGGTTGAACGAGTGCGCCACGTCCCGCAGCTCGCGGTCGGATGGCACCGGAACGCGCGCCGCCAGGTTGCCCGAGGCCACCAGTCGCGTGGCGGCGGTGAGGCGAGCGAGAGGACGCAGGACGCGACGCGAAAGCCACCAGGCGGTGGCTCCGCCAAGGATCAGGCCGGCAACGGCACCAATTACCGCCACGCGTGCCACGTATTCGTCCGCCATGGCGCGCGCCTCGGCTTCGGAGTGGACTCCCTCCATGAGCAGAAAGGCGATCTGCTCCGTGCTGTACCACCGTACGGCGGCGAGGATGACGGCGGCCACGATGAGCGAGGTGGCCAGCATGGCGACGACGAAGCGGACGCGCAGCGTGTTCATCGGCTTGCCTGCGCATCGGCTCGCACCACCGGATGGACGAACCGGTAGCCGACGGAGCGCACGGTACCGATGAAGCGCGGGTCGGTCGCCCGGTCGCCGAGCTTCTGCCGCAGTCGACCGAGATGCACGTCGATGGTGCGGTCGATGATCCCCGGATCGTCATTGCCGTACATGGCACGGATCAGGTCGTCGCGGGAGAAGACCCGCATCGGACGCGACATGAGCGCGTAGAGGAGGCGGAACTCGGTTGCGGTGAGTCCGATCTCCGTTCCCCCGCGGTCCACGCGCATGGCGCTCGGATCGATCAGCAGGTCACCCGCGGTCAGCGAAGGATCGGTATTCTCCAGCGGCCGCCGTCGGCGAAGCTGGGCGCGCACTCGTGCCATCAGCTCCCGGGGGCTGAAGGGCTTGACGACGTAGTCATCGGCGCCCAGGTCGAGCCCGATCACCTTGTCCGAGTCCCCGCTGCGCGCCGTCAGCAGCATGATCGGGATGTCGCCCTCTTCACGGAGCTGGCGACACACCTCGAGACCGTTGAGGCCGGGAAGCATGATGTCGAGCAGCACCAGGTCGCATCGGTTCGCGCGCGAGACCTGGAGCGCGGTTGTCCCGTCCGCCGCCTCGAGTGTCCGATATCCGTCCCGCGTCAGGTAGAGACGAACGAGCTCCCGGATCTTCGGGTCGTCGTCGACCACGAGCACGGTCGCCGCGCGGCTCAACCGAGCACCTGCGGCAGGTTGATCCACAGGTCCCATGCGCCGATGACGACCAACAGCGCCCCGAGCACCAGCTGCAGTGGCCGCTCCCAGTGGATGACGGCGCGGGCGAGCTTCTTGGCCCTGACCTGCCCGATGAGGCCGAGCGCGAGAAGCGGGAGCCCGAAGCCGACCCCGAAGGCTCCGAAGAAGGCAAGCTGGCGCACGGCATCGCCGATGGTCAGCGAGGCCACGAAGATGCCGATCAGGAACGGGCCGGAGCAGGGCAGCGCGATCGGCGCGAACATGAGCCCGTACGCGAACGAGCCGGCCAACGGACCAGCCCCACCGAGGGCGCGCGGGGATGGCTGGGGCAGCCTGGCAAAGGGGTTCGTGCCGAAGAGCAGCATGACGCCGAGGGCGATCAGCACGAGGTCGATGAGCGGCAGCGCGATGCGCAGCACGCTGCCCAGGCTCACCGTGAGGACGGCCAGCAGGGCGCCGATGGCGACCATCCCGACCACCACGCCGAGCCAGACCAGGATGGCGGCGACCGCCGGCGGCGGCCGCTGACGGATCAGATCGCCCGGACCCGCGCCGGCACCGACGGGTACCGGCTGTGTGGCGGTCAGATAGGCCAGGAATCCGGGATAGAGAGGCAGCACGCACGGCGTGATGGTGGCGCCGACTCCCGCGGCGACCGCGATCAGGAGCTCGCCCATCGGCTCAGCCGGCTCCCAGCTCGGCGAGCAGCTCCTCTGCGCCACGGGTGCCGCGCCCGAATTCGAGCGGAGTGACCGTCCCATCGGCGCCGATGATGATC
>JBBJNX010000095.1:0-7515 GCA_037721115.1 Candidatus Limnocylindria bacterium | reverse complement strand
CGGTGCTCCACGCCGGCCGCGATTGGAAAGTCGTCGAACGGGGCATCGTAGGTCAGGCCGATGAGCTCCTCCCCACGCACCTCGCTGAGAACCTGGGCGTCGCGGGCAACGCGGGCCCTGCAGCCGGCGCTCACCCAGCCGCGGCGGGCGTCGATCTCCACCAGCTGATAGATCAGCTCGGGATGCACCGCGGCGGCAACGTTGCTGGACAGGGTCCACGGCGTGGTCGTCCAGACGAGGAGATCCTCGCCCTGGTGATCCTCGCTGGTGAGCGAGAAGCGCACCGTGACCGAAAGGTGGCGCAGGTCGCGGTAGCCCTCGGTCGCGATCTCCATGTTCGACAGCCCGGTCCCGCAGCGCGGGCACCACGGCATGACGTCATGCCCCTTGCGCAGCAGGCCACGGCGGTGACATTCAGCCAGGAACGCCCAGATCGTGTAGTTGTTCTCGTCCGAGTTGGTGAAATAGCTGTTGTCCCAGTCCATCCAGTAGCCGAGCCGCTTGCTCTGCTCGGTCTGAATGGCTGCAAACTTCGCAACGCGCGCCTTGCACAGCTCGACGAAGCGATCGATCCCGTACGCCTCGATCCCCTGCTTGTTGTTGAGCCCCAGCTGCTTCTCCACCTCGACCTCGATCCAGAGGCCCTGGCAGTCGAACCCGTTCTGGTAACGCTGCTTCTCGCCGAGCATCGTGTGATAGCGCTGGAAGAGGTCCTTGTAGGTCCGTCCCCAGGCGTGATGGACACCCATCGGATTGTTCGCGGTGATCGGTCCGTCGATGAAGCTGAACCGCCGCTCGGAGTCGTCGTTGCGCGCCAGGTAACGTGCCATCGTGTCGCGCTCGCGCCAACGCTCGATGACCTCGCGCTCGAGCGCTGGCACCTCCAACTCCTTCGATACCGGTCTGAACAACCTGCTCATCGCTCCTGACAACAACAAACCCGCCCCGGAACTCCGGGACGGGATGCTCTCCCGCGGTACCACCCGCACTTGACCGATGCACCACACGGCGACATCGATCCACTCGCGCCTTCAGTATCGGGTGGCTGACCCGGGAGGCTTTACGCACGACGCACGACGCACGCCGCTTGGTACCTCCGGCTCGGGAGAGATGACGCGTCGCCTCCGGTGTCGCCCGCTTCCACTATTCGGGCTCGCTCGTGACTCGGTGCAGGTGACAGTCGTGGCTCCGTCATTGCCGCGATTCAGTTGATTGCCGATCGTGGCAGCCGACCGCCACGGTGTCAATTCAGCCGAACAGAGCCCGCCCCACGAAGACTGTCGCCGCCAGGCCGGTTGCCACCACCACGACAACCAGCCGGGGCCACCAGACGCTCGCCATGATCGCGCCGACAGTCGTGGCCGGACCGCCCAGCACAAGCGCCAGGGCGGTGAGGCGTCCCAGATCCGTGCCGGGCTGCGGCATGCGGTCCAGCAGGGCGGCAAGGCCCCAGACAATCCCGGCACCGAGCAACGGCACGACGACGAGCCCCGTGCTGGGCGCCGGCCGCCTCGCCCATGCCGGACGTCGCAATCCCAGCCGCCGCCGTCGCTCCGGCTGGGCCGTTACGAGCGCCGGTGGTGCTTCTCGTTCGGCTGCCTCGGCTGCTCCGCGCGTCGCCATCTGCTCGGCAGCGGCAGCCGTCGCCGCATCCCGTTCCGCGGCCATCTGGCGTTCGAACAATGCCCGCTCGATGCCGGTCATGAACTGCGGGCCGACCTCGGGCGGACCGTCTGGCCGCTCGGCCTCCTCCTCGGCCGGCGGCAACTCGTGGGTGAGCTCCTCCAGCCGTTGGCGGGCCTGGGCGGCCAGGGACAGAGCATCGAGCAGGGCGTCCTCGTCCGCAGCCGCGATGGCCAGCCGGCCGCGTTCGGTCGGAACGAGGATCGCGGTCGCTGTCGGCGCAAGTCGCACAACTTCGACATCCTCTTCGTCACGCAGCCGACCAGCGCCGAGCTGCCAGGGCAGGAACATCGGGGCTGCCCGCAACCGCGATACGTTTTTGCCTCGCAGCCGAACCCGGGTAACCGGGCCGGGGCTCAACGGATAAGTCCGCTCACCGCCCAGCCAGGCCAGGCGGACGGCGGCTTCCTCGACGTCGAGGCGGATGCTGAGCAGCACTGCCGCACTGGCCAACGCGATCAGCGCGATCATCCCCCCGAGTCCCGCGACGACGATGCCCATGATGCCTGGCACCACGAGGAGCCCACCGGCCATGGCACCGATGCCGGCCATGAGCCCGAGTGCCGGGACTGCCAGCAGGCGCGGAAGCGATCGGGAGAGTCGGATGTGGGCGATCGGCGCAATGCGGTCAGACATCAGCCTCAGACCTTTTCGGTGACCTTGTACTCGAGGTATCGGCCGGTGAGCAGGCGAGTCTGCGCATCGAGCGCTGGCACCATGCTGAAGATGATCCCCACGAACGGGAGTCCGACCCATTGCACGTAACTGAGAGCGCGCTGGAGCCAGCCCCACTCGGCCGGTCGGGGCGGAACAATGCGATGCTCCACCACGACCAGCACCGCCAGGCTCACGATCGCCGAGGTGAGCATGGCACTCGCGTAGAGCGGCAGGTTCTGGCCGAGCGTCGTCTCGCCGAAGGCTGGGTTGATCAGCAGCGGAACGGTCGCGCCAAAGGTCAGCACGAACGGCGTGATCGCCCAGTTGATGTGCTCACTGAACAGGTTGAGGACGCGCCAGAAGCGTGATGTCCACGGAATTTCGGCATGCCTGACCGCGTTGTCGATCACGAATGGGATATCGGTGACGCCCCATGCCCAGCGCCGCGCCTGGAGGTATTGCTCCGCCATGCTGCGCCAGTATCCGCGGGCACGAACCGCATCCCCGTAGATCGGGATGAAGAGCGGCACGGCCCGGAATCGGTCGCCGTACCGAAAGTAGCTCTTCCAGTAGAAGCGGCTGTCCTCCGGGATGGCATCGGTTGCCCAGTAGCCGACGTCGTGGACCAGGTGCAGTGTCGTGGAGTACGACCCGAAGCTCTGGAGCTTCTCCGGCAGGACGCTGCGCCACATCTGGAGCTGCGTCAGCACTGCGGCAAAGAGGCGCTGGAGCATCGGCGCCTCCCAGATGTTGTTGTGGAAGTACGGGATCGGCTGATAGAGCTGGGTCTCTCGATTTGGATCTGTCAGGTGGACCCAGCTCAGGTAGGCGAAGTACTGCGGATGGACCCGGTAATCGGCATCGAGGTCGGTGACGATGATCCGATGCGGATCCATGCCCCGCTCGCGCACCAGCATCCGATAGAGGTAGCGCCCGCCCCATGCCATGGCGCTGCTCTTGCCAACCACGATCCCCGGCTCGAGCGGATCGAGGATGTGGATGAACTCGGCGAACGCGTCGCCGAACTCATCCTGGAGGGTCCGGACATTGGCGATCCCGCCTTCGTCGGTCTCCCTGGTGATGATCGCGCAGATCTTGCGCTCAGAGGGCCAGTGCGCCTCGGCCAGGGCACGGACCGTCAGACGCAGCTTTTCCAGCGACTCGGTGTACGTCGGAATGAGCGCAAGGTGGACCAGGTCGTTGGCGGATGGCGGCGGTGTTGGTAGGGATTCGACCTTCCGCAGCTCGTCGAGCTCGCGCCGAAGGCGGCGGCGCTGGGCCCCGCTGGGCCGCGCCATGGCATTGACACCGAGCGCCCCGCGTGGGGCGGCAGATCCAACCGCGATGAGCCGCGCCTCGAGGGTCGCCCGTCGTGAAGCCGGATCCTCCAGACCGGTAAGTCGCTCAACCCAGTCGATGGCGACCACGTCACGAATGCGACCGAACGCGACGATCACCGCACCACTGAACCAGAGCGCGCGGCACAACCAGTAGAAGTCGAAGCTGAGGACGAAGTAGGCGACCAGCCACGGGTAGCTGAAGCTCAGCCAGAGCGGCAGGATCAGGATGGCCCACGAAATGGTGCCGGGGACCATCTCGAGCAAACGCCCAAGCCAGCGCAGGCGATCGGAATCGGGGGTGGTGGTCATCGTTGATGAGGGCCGCGCGGCCGGCCGCGGCGGGACCAGCCGTCGCGAAGTGACCCTAGAAGACCGGCGTCAGCCAGCTGCGGTAGGCGGGCAACCGGCCGCGAACCGCGTCGAAGTAGATCCGGGACAGGTCCTTCGTGATGCTGCCCGGACGTCCGGAGCCGATGCTTCGCCGATCGATCTCGATGACTGGGCTGATCTGCGCTCCGGTGCCGCACAGGAACACCTCGTCTGCGCCATACAGCTCGGTGCGGTCGATCGAACGCTCGACAACTTCGATCCCGAGCTCGTCACCGGCGATCTCCATCATCCGTCCACGGGTGATCCCCTCGAGGATGTTGTCGGTGACCGGTGGTGTGATGAGAACGCCGCGCTTGACCATGAACAGATTCTCGGCACTGCCCTCGCTGACGTGCCCGTCGGCGGTCAGCACGATCGCCTCATCGAAGCCGTTGAGCTGCGCCTCGCTCTTGGCCAGCGCACCGTTCACGTAGGCGCCGGTGATCTTGCCGCGTGCCGGAATGGCATTGTCGTCGACGCGACGCCAGCTGCTGACCTGGGCCCGGATGCCGCCCTCGGTATCGATGTACTGGCCGAAAGGAACCCCGAAGATGGTGATGTCGGCATCGAGATTGTGCAGCCGAACACCGATCGTCTCCGAGCTCTTGTAGATGATCGGTCGCAGGTAGACGTCCTCGCGCAGGCCGTCGCGGCGGAGCAACTCGAGCGTGATCTCGGCGAGCTCCTCCGGAGACTGAGGGATCTCCATCATCAACAGACGCGCCGAGGCTTGGATGCGGTGATAGTGCGGGATGAGCTCGAGCGCGAAGAGCTGCTCCTCGTCCGCATTCCAGTACGCTCGGATGCCCTCGAAGACCGCCGTCCCGTAATTGAAGCCGTGCGTCATGACGTTGATGTTGGCGTCACGCAACGGCACGTACTCGCCACGGAAGAACGCCCACAGCTCGGTCGTGGTCTCCATTGCTGCTGTGTGCGGGTCGGTCTCCTGCTTCAACAAGGCTGCCTCCTTCGCTCAGACGCGCCAACGCGACGCCGACGCATCGGCACGAGAAAGTATAGCCGCGACACTTGGGCACCCGCCGCCGGCCGGGTGGCGCACGTCATCAGTGAACGGGCGACGCGGAGGCTCCCAGGTCGGTGAAGAGCGCCAGGTAGATGTACACGAGATAGAGCGGGCCGCCGATGAGCAGGGCCCAGGCGCTCAGCCGGCCTCGCAGGATCATGCCGCCAAAGATGAGGATGGTGGCCAGGAAGGCGACCCCGGCCGAGGCGAAGTAAATCGCGCTGCCGGGCGCGAACGTCCACGAGGTGAAGAGCAGGCCGAGCACGGTCGGCAGGCAGCTCTGGAAGACCATGGCGCCGGTGATATTGCCCATCGCCAGGGTGTCCTTGCCATTGCGCACCCAGAGTACGCTGTTGAACTTCTCCGGCAGCTCGGTTGCGATCGGCGCGATGATCAGTGCAAGGATCGTCGGGTCCAGGCCGATGACCTCTGACAGGTGCTCGACCGCACCGACGAAGACCTGGGCGCCCACGATGATCAGGCCGAGGGCCAGGATTACCTGTCCGATAACGATCGCCATGCGCGGTTCGCCGCCGGTCACGGAATGCGCGCCGGGCAGCACATCGATCTCGAGCATACGGTCCGTATTCAGCGGTGCCACCCGGGTCAGATGAAGCTTGTTGAGCGCTTCGGGATCGCTCTCCTCGGCGGTGTCGGTGAAATGGAGGCGCACATACACCGCGTAGAGCAGGAACAGGAATCCGGCGGCGACCCACTTCAGCCACGCCAGCTCCTGCGGCAGGAACGCGGTGCCGATCGCGACCCCATAGCCAACGATGAAGAAGCCGACGTCGCGCCCAAGCACCTTGGTGTTGACTCGCATGTCGGTGGTGCGCCGCCCGCGTCTGCTGAAGATCACGATCGCGGTACCGGTGACGAACATCGCCAGGGTCGAGAGCATGAACGGGGCTCCCAGGATGGCACCCACGCCAACGGCCTCGGAACTCTCCGAAGCGGTCCCGCCCAGGAGCACCGGCCCCAGGATGGCGATGACCGGAATGAGCGTCTCCGGCATGGCCGTCGCGACGGCTGCCAGGACGCTCCCGACAGCCCCCTCGGCCAGCTTGAGCTTATGCCCGAGCCATTCGATGCCGTTGGTGAACAGCTCGGCCGCGACCAGGATGATCGCGAGCGAGACGATGAGCAGAACGATGTCCACGAGGTTGTCGGCTCGTTACGGTCGAAGGTGCTGCGGCGCGTACGGCAGCAGTGATACGTGGCGGGCGCGCTTCAGCGCCGTGGTCAGCATTCGCTGGTGGCGCGCGCAGGTGCCGGTCTTGCGCCGCGGCTCGATCTTCGCTCGTTCGCTCAGGTATCGGCGCAGCCGGTTGACCTCTTTGTAATCGATGCTCTCCGCCTTATCGACGCAGAAGTTGCACACCTTGCGGCGTCGGCGGTCTCGGTAGTAGTCCGCCGACTCGCGGCGGGATCGTGGACTGGCCATGGTCAGAATCGGTCCTCGTGTTTCGTATCTAGAAGGGAATGTCGTCGACGTCCATCTCCGCGCCGGGCGCGGAGGAACGCTGGGGCTGGTCGGCTCCGCGTGGCTTCACCTGGGGCGGCCCGTCGCCGTAGGCGCCACCGCCACCTGATCCGCCATCCTCGTCGCGGGGACGCCGCTCAAGATTGACGACCCGGGCGAACGCGAGCTCGAGGGACGTCCGCTTCTGGCCGTCGCGAGCCTCGTACTCGCGCGCGCGCAGCTGCCCCTCCGCATAGATCTTGTTGCCCTTGCGCAGCTGCTCGGCGAGGCGCTCGGCCACCTGCTCCCAGACGCTCACGCGGAACCAGAGCGTCTCCTCGATCCACTCGCCGTCGGGACCCTTTCGATTGTCATTGACCGCAACACGCAGCTCGGTCACGGCCTTCCCGCCGGGCGTGTAGCGCAGCTCAGGATCGGCGCCGAGATTGCCGATGATCATCATCTTGTTGAGTGTCATGGCGGCTCCTTACTCATCGGGGGCGGTCAACCCCCGATGCGCTCCTCTTCGGCTGGCCTGGCATCGGCAACCGGCTCGACGTCGTCGCTGGACGTGTCGTCCGAGGTATCGTCGGAAGTATCGTCACTGGTGTCGTCGCTGGTGTCGTCATCGTTCGAATCATCGGCGGACGTGTCGGCCTGCGTCGGTGCCACAGCGGTCGATGGGGTCGGCGCGTCCGCGGCCTGGAGCGCGTCTCCATCCTGCCCTGCGTCCTGATCAGGGAACCCCGCATCGCCGATCTCCCGGGCCGCCGCGGCCGGTGCGAGCTCGTCGGCCGTCCCGCGATCCTCGAGGACGGTGACCAGGTGACGCAGGATCTCCTCACTGATCAGCATGCCGCGCTCGATCTCGCGGACCTGTGAGGGCTCGATGTCGAAAGGGCTGAGGAAGTAGCTCGCGTCGCGATGGCGCTTGATGTCATACGCCAGGCGTCGCTTGCCCCACGGGGAGACCTTGCTGA
>JBBJNX010000094.1:0-7545 GCA_037721115.1 Candidatus Limnocylindria bacterium | reverse complement strand
CCGCCCGCCGCCGGCGCCGAGGTTGCCCGCACCATGCGGCCGGAGATTGCCGGTCACGAGGTCGAGTTCAACCACCAGGATGACGGCTGCTCGCCCGAAGGTGGCACGGCCGGGGCACGCGCCCTCGTCTCCGAGGAGAACATCGCCGCCGTCATCGGCACCAGCTGCTCGGGAGCCGGCATCCCGTCGGCCGAGATCCTGAGCGCCGAGGGCGTGATGCTTGTCTCGCCGTCGAACACCGCTCCGTCGCTGACGGCGCCGGATACCCGCGAACCGTTCTACGCGCGCACCGCGCACAACGACTCCATCCAGGGCGCAGCGATGGCGACCTACGTCTGCGAGGAGCTCGGCCTCACCACGGCGGCCACGATCCACGACGGCTCGCCGTACGCGGATCAGCTCGCCGCGGTCTTCCGTGATGAGTTCGTCGAGCAGTGCGACGGCGAGATCACCGGCGAAGAGGCGGTCACCGTGGGTGATACCGACTTCTCCGGCGTGCTCGGCAACCTCGCGGCCGATTCACCCGAGTTCCTCTACTTCCCGATCTTCGTTGCCGAGGGTGCTCTGATCACCCAGCAGGCAATTGAGACGGAGGGCCTCGAGGACACCCAGCTGGCGGGTGCCGACGGCATCCTGACCCCCGACTGGATCAGCGCCGCCGGCGAGGCCGCCGAGGGCGTTGTCCTGTCAGGTCCGGATCTCGCCTTCGCGGGTGACTTCTATGAGGCCGAGTTCCTGCCGGCCTACACCGAGGTCTCGAACGAGGACCAGCCGATCAGCGTCTTCCATGCTCACGCGTTCGACGCCTACAACATGCTCGCCGATGCGATCGAGGCGGTGGCGTTCACCGAGGATGGGACGACCTACATCCCACGCTCCGCGCTGCGTGACGCCTTCTTCGAGATCGAGGGCTACGAGGGCATCACCGGCACGCTGACCTGCGACGAGAACGGCGACTGCGCCGATGCGAAGATCAGCGTGAGCGAAGTCCAGGGCGGCGAGTTCGTGAGGATCTGGCCAGAGGAGTAACGGCCTGATTCGCTGAATCGGACCCTTTCCATGATGCGGGTGAGTCGACCTTCGACTCACCCGCATCGCTATCCAAGCCACCAACGCCCAACGGGGACCTGAGATGCCCGGCCGCCGATCCCGGCTCAACCTCGTCAACCTGTTCCTGTGGGTGCTCGGGGGAGGCATCCTTGCCCTCGCAGCGTGGGGCGCCTTTTTGACCCTCGCCCAGGGTCGCATCACACCCAGCGCGTGGCAGAGCCTCATCGTTTCGGGCGTGGCGCTCGGCAGCGTCTACGCGCTCATCGCCCTTGGCTACACGCTCGTCTACGGCATCCTGTTCATGATCAACTTCGCGCACGGCGAGGTGTTCATGTGGGGTGCCTTCACCGCATTCTTCGCGGCGAGCGCTCTCAACGACGCGGGCGTGATCGACGCGAGCCCGGTATTCGCCTTTCTGCTCGTGCTCCTGACCGCCATGCTCGTCAGCATGGTCGTGGCCATCCTGCTGGAACGCGTGGCGTATCGGCCGTTACGGGGTGCTCCGCGCCTGGTGCCGCTGATCACGGCCATCGGCGCCTCGCTCTTCCTCCAGTACACGGCGCGCGGCTTCTACGGCTCCGGCGTCCGAGCGTATCCGGGCTTCGGCCTCTTCGGCGGGACGGTCGAGTTCGGGCCACTCCGCATGCCGCTGGTCGACCTGGTCGTCATCCTCTCCGCGATCGGCCTGATGTTCGCCCTCTACTTCTTCATCAACCGCACCCGAACCGGGCGTGCCATGCGCGCCGTCAGCGAGGACAAGGATGTCGCGGCCATGATGGGCATCAACGTTGACCGCATCATCGTCACCACGTTCGCCATCGGTGGGCTGCTGGCCGGCGCCGCCGGAATTCTCTACACGCTGTTGTTCAACCAGGTCCACTTCTTCATGGGCTTCCTGCCGGGCATCAAGGCGTTCACCGCCGCGGTGCTGGGAGGGATCGGCAACATCATCGGCGCCGCGCTGGGTGGAATGGCGCTCGGCATCCTCGAGCAGGTCGGCCCGAACCTGTTGCTGACCGGGTACGGGATTCCCTCCGCCAATCAGCTCCAGGATGTCATCGCGTTCACGGTCCTCGTCCTGGTCCTCATCTTCCGCCCCTCCGGCTTCCTCGGTCGCAAGGAGAACACCTGATGGATCGGCTCATGCGCCGGGCGCTCATCACCGGGTTCCTGGGCGGCATCGCAGGGGTTCACGTCAGCCTGGTCGGCATGGTGGACAGCTTCCAGGGGCGCGACACCATCGCCGACGTGGTGACGCTCGGCTCCATGCTCCCGATTCTGATCCTCCTCCTGGTCGGGTGGCGCGCCGCATCGCCCATGCGCTCGGCGGTACTGACCCCGAGCGCAGGGCGCAGCCTGCTCCTTGGTGCCGCCGCGGGCGCCGTCACCGGCCTCATGCTCGCCGCCCTGGCGATCCTCGTGGAGGTGGTCAACCTGCGATGGATCCTGGTGAACGCAACACCCGGCCTCGCCGAGATCCTCCAGTTCGAGCAGGGGCAGGTCGCAGGATCGCTGATCCTGATCGTCGGTGGCGCGCTGCTCGGGACGGTGGGCGCCTCAATGCACATCCTGCCCTCGGCCGTCGCCCGCGCCCTGGCATTGGGCTTCCTGTTGAGCGTCGGAACAGCCCTGATGGAGCCGTTCCTGGGTCCGGTCCTGCGCAATCTCGAGCTCGACGCGATCGAGGACATCTTCTTCGCCGGTGGCGGTCTGACGCCGATCGGATTCATCCTCGTCTTCGCCGCCACGGCCGCCGGGATCTACGCGTGGCTGACGCGGGGGCATCAGGCGCGGGAGCGCGTCGCGGCCATGCCGGCCGACCGGCGCCGGAACGCAAAGCTGGTCTGGTACGGCATCCTGTTCCTGCTCCTGCTGGCGCTGCCACAGCTCGTGGGCCAGCGCCTCTCCGAGGTCGTCGGCACCGTGGGTCTGTACGTCCTGCTGGGCCTGGGCCTGAACATCGTGGTCGGCTTTGCCGGCCTGCTCGACCTCGGATACGTGGCCTTCTACGCGGTCGGCGCCTACACCACCGCAGTCCTCACCTCGCCGGTCTCCCCCGCCTTTGCACCCGGCCTTCCCTTCTGGGGCGCGCTGCCGTTCGTGATCGTGGCGGCGGCGATGATCGGCCTGATGGTGGGGGCTCCGGTGCTGCGCCTGCGCGGCGACTACCTCGCGATCGTCACCCTGGGGTTCGGCGAGATCGCCAAAGTGATCTTCCTGTCGGCGTGGGCGCAGCCGATCGTGGGCGGCGCCCAGGGGATTCTCTCGATCCCCTCGCCACTCCCCTTCAGCAACCATCCGCAGTCAATCTATTACCCGATCATCTTCTTCTGCATCCTGGCCGCGCTGGCGGCGACCAGCCTCGCGTCCTCGCGCGTGGGCCGCGCCTGGAACGCAATGCGCGAGGATGAATCGGTGGCGGAGGCCACCGGCATCAATACGGTTCGCTACAAGCTGCTCGCCTTCGGGCTGGGTGCGGCCTTCGGCTGCGTGTCGGGAGCGCTCTTCGCCGCCAAGATCGGCGTCGTCTTCCCGCAGAGCTTTGACATCCTGGTCAGCATCAACGCCCTTGCGCTCATCATCCTCGGGGGCATGGGCAATATCGCCGGCGTCGTGGTCGGTGCCATCGTCCTGGTCGGGCTGCCGGAGCTCCTCCGCGAGTTCGCGGAGTATCGGCTGCTCATTTACGGGGCCGTTCTGGTCGCGATGATGCTGCTTCGCCCCGAAGGGCTCCTGCCGAACCGCCAGCGGCGCGCTGAGTTGCATGAGCGCGAGGACGACGAGGACCAATATGCCGAAACGACCGGAGAGGAGACGGGCCGGCCGGTGGTGAGCACGTGACCTCGAGCGCTACGGAACCTCGGGTGGCCGAGACGGAGGGCGATGGGCCGCTCCTGCATGCGGACAAGGTCACCATGCGCTTCGGCGGCCTGGTCGCCAACAAGGACGTCGACTTCAGGATCCCGCGCGGATCGATCGTCTCGCTCATCGGGCCGAACGGCGCCGGGAAGACGACGTTCTTCAACCAGCTCACCGGGATGCTGACGCCGACCTCGGGGGACATCGTGTTCGACGGCGCGTCGCTGGTCGGCCGCTCGCCGCACGAGATCGTTGAGATGGGCATCGGCCGAACGTTCCAGAACATTCGACTCTTCGGCGCCATGACCGTGCTGGCCAACGTGATGGTCGGCCACCACACGCGTATGAAGGCCAGCTGGTGGGGGTCCCTGCTCAAGCTGCCGTCGGTGCGAGCCGAGGAGGAGGCAACGCGCACGCGAGCGCGGGAGCTTCTTCGCATGGTCGGCCTGCGGCGCAAGTACGAGGAGGACTGGGCCAAGAACCTGCCCTACGGCGATCAGCGACGCCTCGAGCTCGCCCGGGCGCTGGCCAGCGAACCGAAGCTGCTCCTGCTGGACGAGCCGACGGCCGGCATGAATCCCGGCGAGACGGCGCAGATGACGGCGCTCATCAAGCGACTTCGCGACGAGCTGGACCTCACGGTCCTCCTGATCGAGCATGACATGAAGGTGGTGATGGGCATCAGCGAGCGGATCACGGTCCTCGACTACGGGGAGAAGCTGGCCGAGGGTGAGCCGGCGGCGATCCGTGCCAATCCCGCCGTCATCGAGGCGTATCTCGGCAAGCAGGCGACGGGCGCATGACTGAGACCGACCGGACAGCCACCGCCAACACGCATGACGGGGCCGGGCCTAGTGGCGAAGCGCTGTTGGAGCTGGATGACCTGCACGTCTTCTACGGCAATATCGAGGCGCTGAAGGGCGTCTCGATGACGGTCGGCCAGGGCGAGATCGTGACCCTGATCGGATCGAACGGGGCCGGCAAGAGCACGACCCTTCGCGCGATCAGCGGCACGCACAAGCCGCGCACCGGAACGATCAAGCTGGCCGGTCGCGAGATTCAGCACCTTCCGGCGCACGAGATCGTGACGTTCGGGATCGCTCATTCACCCGAGGGCCGCAAGGTCTTCAGCCGCATGACGGTCTACGAGAACCTCCAGATGGGCGCATTCAGCCGCCGAGGCCAGAAGATCGACGACGATGTCACCCGCGTCTTCGACCTCTTCCCGCGGCTCCGTGAGCGGCGCTCGCAGAAGGCCGGCACCATGTCCGGTGGAGAGCAGCAGATGCTGGCCATGGGGCGCGCGCTCATGGCTCACCCGACCATCCTGCTCCTCGACGAGCCCTCCATGGGACTCTCGCCGATCCTGACCGAGCAGATCTTCACCATCATCACCGAGATCAACGGCCAGGGTACGACCGTGCTCCTCGTCGAGCAGAACGCGCTGATGGCCCTGAATGCCGCGCACCGTGGCTACGTGATCCAGACCGGCAAGATCATCCTTGCCGACACGGCATCCAATCTCGCCGCCAACGAGCAGGTTCGCCAGGCCTACCTCGGCGAGATCTGAGGCTTTCTTGAATCCCGACCCGCACCCGCGCCCGCCGCGCGACTATCGACCCGACCTGCGCCCGATGCTCATCCTGTTTGCCCTGCTGGCGGCCGTCGTCGTCGCCTGGCTGCTCCTCTCCCCCCTGATCCTGCCGCCGACCACCTGACCGAGACCCGTTGCCGCTTACCCATGGCTCTTCACCGAGCCTCGCTCGCTCAGCGTGCGAGTTCACCATCGGGCCGGGCCACTGCGCCGATGGCGACGGCTCTTGAGGGCAGTTCGCACGCTCCGCGTGCATATTGCAATCGGACAGAGGATCGCACCGTCCCGATTGCTCGTTCGCTCGCTCAGCGAGTAACTCGCTCAGCGAGTAAAAGGCCACACACCTCAGTAGCGACGAGGCGCGCCGAACCCCTGGCCCGCCCCGTACAACACGAGCGCAACGCCGACCGCGGCGAGGGCAAGGCCGGGCGACTGCTGCGGGAGCGGGAGATAACCGACCGACCACAGCTCCCAGCCCCGATACGCCAGAGCGGCGGCACCGACCAGCCCCAGGACCAGATAGACCCACGGCGAGTCCAGGACGAATCCCCACCGGCCGCGCATGTAGCCGATGTCGAGCAGCACCAACGCCGCGATGGCGGCCCCGAAGATGATGATGCCGGAGCCCTCGAGGCCGATCCCCTCCTGCGCAGGCACGAGCACCCCGGAGACTGAATCGCCGCCGGCGCGCCACCAGGGCACGAAACCGGACCCGATCATGGCCAGGCTGCCCAGGAGGATCAGGACTCGGAACCGGCGCCCACCCCCTTCCGCCATCTAGCCCTCCGGCGGCGCGCCGCCGTAGACGGACGGCTTGAGCACGCCGATGTACGGCAGGTTGCGATACCGCTCCTCGTAGTCCAGGCCGTAGCCGATCACGAAGCGGTCCGGGATGGTGAAGCCGATGTAGTCGATCGGGATATCGGCAAGGCGCCGGGCGGGCTTGTCGAGCAGGCAGCAGATCTTGATGGAGGCCGGACGGCGATCGGCCAGGTAGCCGAGCAGGTAGTTGAGCGTCAGCCCGGTGTCGATGATGTCCTCAACCACGATCACGTCGCGCCCCTCAATCGGCTTCGAGAGGTCCTTGAGGATACGGACCTGCCCCGAGGTCTCTGTCCCGGCGTAACTGGAGACCTCCATGAGGTCGATGCTCGAGGGCAGGTCCATGGCACGCATGAGATCGGCGAGGAAGACGAGCGAGCCCTTCAGGACGCTGACGAGCACGGGATCGCGGCCGGCGTACGCGCCGGTGAGCTGGGATCCGAGCTCGACCACGCGCGCAGCGATCGCATCGGTGTCGATGAGGATCTCCTCGACGTCGTCGTGCAGGCTCATGGTGCGCTGGTTCCGGCACCGGTCGTGGCGTGGGCTCCGTTGGCGGCGGCGACATCGGTCAGGAAGGTCAGGCGCCCGTACTTCAGCATGAGCGCCCGGAAATCACGGGCGTAGAAGAGCTTCACGCGAACCTCGGGGTAGAGCTGTCGCATCCGGCGCAACTTTCGGTTCTTCTTGCGCACCAGTGACTGCTTCAGCGTCGTCAGCTCCACGTACAGATCGATCTCCGGCAGGTGGAAATCGGGCGCGAAGGACTCGATGACCGCGCCGTCGGCGTTCCAGGAGATGGGGAAGACGTCGGGTTCGTAGCGCCATGTGACACCGTAGAAGTCCAGGATCCTCGCCAGCTCCGCCTCGCTGTCATGCGCGAAACGGGGTGGCGGATCCGAGGTCATGTGAGCCGCCACCTGACCTCGATCGTAGCCTGCTGCTCGACACCGGACGCCATCGGTTCCGAGTATATCCGGGTCAGTTATCCACAGATCAGCAACGGCCGCGTGATTCGTGGATAAGGAGGCTTGTGATCCACACTTCGTCACTGCTAGGGTGAGATTCCTGCTTCTGCGGGTGACCGAGTACGGTAACCACGGATGATTCGGGCCGATGCGAGAGCCGGCCGCGAACACGAATCATTCTCGTGGGAAGACCGAAAGGCCATCCGAAGGAGCATCGTTCTTTGTCCGCTGCCGCGACTTCAGCTCGTCGTG
>JBBJNX010000093.1:0-7552 GCA_037721115.1 Candidatus Limnocylindria bacterium | reverse complement strand
GTCCGGCCTCGTCGGGTCGCTGCTCCGCCTGGGTCAGAACCTCCGCCGGAAGCTCGGTTGCGAGATCTTCCACATAGGCGCCTCGATAGCCGTCCTCCGGCAGCTCAGTGCCGTGTCGGCGGGCGAAGACCGAGAGACCCAGGTTGATGACCTGCGTCCCGAAGTCGTTGAAGTAGTACTCACGTCCCACCTGGTGGCCGACCGCGGCGAGGACTCGGGACAGCACGTCGCCAACGAACGCGCCGCGCGCGTTGCCCACGTGGAGCGGTCCGGTCGGATTGGCGCTCACGAACTCGACGTTGATGCGGCGCGGCACGCTCACCGAATTGCGGCCGTACGTCATTCCCGACTCGCGGATAGGCGTGACCTGCGCCGCCACCCACGCCGGATCGAGACGCAGGTTCAGAAAGCCGGGAGCCGCGAGCGAAACCTCCGCGATCGATGCAGGCCGATGGAAATGCGCGACAAGCGTCTCGGCGATTCGCATCGGGGCCGAGCGCGCGACGGGCGCCAGTTGCATGGCCGCATTGCTCGCCCAATCGCCGTGCTCCGGCTTGGCTGGACGTTCGAGACCGATGGCGGGGAGCTCGACCCCTTCCGGGACGGTGACGTCTCCTGCGGTGATCGCGCGGTCACGGGCGTCGGCAATGGCCAGGGTGAGATCGGCTCGGAGACTCATGGGGCCCCGAGTCTAGCGCCTCACCCTGGGGAGCCGATGCGGCTTCGGGGTGGCCGTTGCATCGGGTGCACGTATCTGCGAAGTCCGGCCCATCTGAGGTCCGAATGTGCGCCAGGGGCAACCTTTGGCCGTGAATTGGCCGGTTTGCCCCGGAAGGCGCCCCATGCTGGTCGTTGCGTGCACCCGGTGCACGGGGCGGACGGGCGGGGCCTCAGCCCTGGGTCGAGTCTGCGGAAGTTGCGGGGGCCGGACGTGCCTCGACGGTCGAATCGGCGTGGACAGCGCCGCCGATGGCGAGGGAGAGGATCATCCAGGCCGCAGCCAGTGCGATCAGCACTCGGTTGGGACGACTGGCAGTGGCGGCGCGTGTGTTGGGCTGCATGATCGCGCGAATATTGCAAGCGGTCTGCCATATCTGAGCGGATGGTGCCATCCCGCACCGCATCAGTGTTAGCGGTCGCGCGCGAGTCGCAGCTCCAGCGCCTGATCGGCGCTGAAGTCCGCCAGCCCCAACGCATCAGCGGTGACCTCAAGCAATGCTCCGGTGGGTGCCAGCCCGATCAGCTCGCAATGGTCGATATCAGTCCCGGCCTTGCGGGCGAGCCGTCGGACCTCGCGAACCACGGTCGCGATGCCGGTTCGCTCCCAGTCGACGAGGTTCGTGCTCACCTGGGCCATCGTTGGCATGCCCGGGTTCTCGAGCAGGACGCCCATCGCCTGCACGGCGGGCATGCCGCCCGAGCTCTCGCGAATGGTACTGGCGATCTTGATGGCCGTCGCGAGCTCAGCGGTCTGGAGGTTGATGTTGAACGCGATCAACGGCTTTCGCGCCCCGACCGCGACGGCGCCGCCACGAGTGTGCATTTTGGCCGGGCCAAAGTCGGGGTCGCGAAGAGGATTGGTGCCGATCTCGTCACGGATCGCCTCGTACTGTCCGCGCCGGACATCGGCCAGGCGGCGTCGATCGGGACGCAGGGCAGCCTCGCCATAGAGGTAGACGGGAATGTCAAAGCGGGAGGCAATCTGCTCGCCGAATCTCCTTGCGAGATCCACGCACTCTTCGATACGCGTCGTCCCCAGGGGCACGAAGGGAATGACGTCCACTGCGCCGATGCGCGGATGGGCGCCGGTGTGCTGCTCCATGTCGATCAGCTCGAGCGCCCGTCCGACCGCGGCCGTCGCGGCCTTCACGACCGGTCCCGCGCTACCGGCGAAGGTGATCACGCTGCGGTTGTGCGTCTCGTCGCGCGTGTGATCAAGCACGGTCACCCCGTCGATCTGACCAACTGCGCGCACGATCTCCTCCACGACCTCGTCGCGGCGACCTTCGCTGAAGTTGGGAACGCACTCGATCAATCCAGGCACGCCGTTGATCGTAGCGAGTGACGAGTGCCGCCGGCTCGCATCGGACGCGTGCACCAGCTCGATTGCCGGTCAGATATGTGCCCCGTGCACGTATCTACGAAGATGACGCCTTTGGGTCGAGGATCTCGTCCCATTCGGGTCAATTTGTGCGCATGGGGCAACTCTCGACCACACAGGCGCCGATTTCGCGCCGAACTTGGTAGTTCCGTGCACTCCGCGCACATCGGCGACCGAGGTCACACGCTGCCAGGAATCAACGCCAGGTTCGCCTGCCCAGGTCCTAGTCGGTGACAGTCCGTCATTCGGGTCGCAGCGCACACGCCCGTTTATTTGGCGCTGCGCCCACGCCACGTTGCGCGGAGCGCAAGTAACTACGACCTTCAGCCCGCGTCCAACCGACCATTGCGCTGGAGCGCAAGAAGTGGCCGTGAATCGCCTGGTTTCGGCCATTCTGGGGCGCTCCCTCGCAGTTGCTTGCGCTGGAGCGCAACTCTGTGACGATCGGCTGGTGATGACCGCCCTGCTACGCTCGACGGCGTGTCGGAGCCAATCAGCCTCATCGTTTCGGCGATCGTCCGTCGCGACGATCGGCTCCTTCTCGTCGAGCAGCAGGCGCCGGGAGACCCGGAACCCAGCTGGATGCTGCCGGGCGGACGGGTCGAGATCGGCGAAACCCTCGTCGCCGCGCTCAAACGGGAGCTTGCCGAGGAGACGGGGCTGGTGCTCACCGGGCTGCCGGTCGTGGCCTTCGTCGTTGACCTCATCACCGCTACCGGTCGCTACTCCGCGCTTACCTTCGACTGTGATGTGGAGGGTTCGCTGGCGCCCAACGACCCGGATGGCTTCGTTCAATCGGCGGGGTGGACCGATGCGGTCGAGGCGCTCGTTCGGCTGCGCTGCGTCGAGTGGTACGACTGCGTGCCCCTCGAACGCTTCCTCTCCGGCGCAGCACCACCCGGAGCGGTGTACGTGTGGGACCGGACATGAGTGGGAAGCTGTTAATTGTTGCCGTGCCCATCGGTAACCCGGACGATCTGACACTGCGCGCGCGCGAGATGTTGGGCGCAGTGGCGCTTGTGGCCGCCGAGGACACGCGTCACTTCGCGACACTCGCCCGCCACCATGGGATCGAGACGCGGGCCGTGAGCTACCACGATCACAACGAGGAAGCGCGCACGCGAGAGCTCATCGGGCGGCTCCAGGCCGGGGACGACGTGGCGCTCGTCAGCGACGCCGGCACGCCGCTCATCAGCGATCCCGGCTATCGGCTGGTGCGTGCGGCCATCGAGGCGGGCGTGCCCGTCACCAGCCTGCCCGGCGCTTCCGCTGTCAGCACCGCCCTCGCTGCATCGGGATTGCCGCCGCATCCGTTTCGGTTCATCAGCTTTCTCCCTCGGACGGCGTCAGCGCGACGGTCCGCATTCGAGGCAGTCGCGGCGGATGGGGCGACGCTGGTCGCCTTCGAAGCACCCCGGCGCCTGACGAATGCGCTGCGCGACGCACTGGACATCCTTGGTGACCGTCCGGCTTGCCTCGCGCGGAGCATCACCAAGCCGCACGAGCGTTATCAGCGAGGGCAACTGTCGGAGTTGATCGCCGAGCTGGAGGCGGAGGGTGAGGTGCGTGGGGAGTGCACGCTCCTCATCGGCGGCGCAGTCCAGCGCTCGGGCGTGACCGAGGACGCGGAGGCCGATGCGGCCCTCCTCCTCGAAGCCGATGCGCCGGCTCGCGCCGTCCAGGAACTGCTGATCCAGCGACACGGCCTTTCGAAGCGAGATGCGTACGCGCTCGTGCTTCGGCTTCGTGACCGATGAGCGCGGAGATCGTGGAGCGGGTGCTTCGATCGCCGCGCTACCGGGACGTGGACCGCGCACTCCTCGAGCGCCTCGTCGATGACGAGCTGCCGCGCGCCCGCAACGCCGCCGACGCGGTCAAGCGGGTGAAGCGGCGCCTCCACCAGGCGGTCGGTGCCTTCCGCGGAGCCGCGCGCCCTGATGCGCTCGCGGCGGCGTGGTCTGGTGACCTCACCGCACCCGACTTTCGTGCCGCGTGTGCCGATGCGCTGCGCACGCACGCCTCCACCCGCGAGCGCGCGGCTCATCTCGAAGCCTTCTACGCCGGCATTTGGGCGGTCACCGGCGTTCCGGGGCGCATTCTCGACGTGGGTTGTGGCCTGAACCCGCTGTCCCTGCCGTGGATGGGAGTGCCGCGCGACGCGACGTACCTCGCCTCCGACGTCGATCGCCGGCCGCTGACAGCGGTCTCCTCATTCCTCGCGTTGGTCGACCAGCCGCACGAGGTCGAGGTGCGGGATCTGGTGGAGAGCCCTCCGGTCGCCGAGGCGGATGTAGCCCTCGCGCTGAAGATCGTGACAACCCTCGACCGCCAGGACTTGGTGGCGGCGACGAATCTGCTGCGTGCTCTTCGCGTCCGGCACGCCGTGGTCAGCTTCCCGACCCGGTCGCTGGGCGGCCGTGGAACCCGGATGGAACGCACGTACCGTGAACGTCTCGAGCGTCTGTCGAACGACGCAGGGCGGGTGGTCGCGGTGGCGGAGACATCGGTCCCGAATGAGCTCGTGTTCGTGCTGACCCTGGACGCGGTCGATGGCTGAGCCGCTCGTCACGCGTCGTGCCACGCTGCCGGTGCCGACGTTCCTTCCCGATGCGACACGGGCCGGCGTTCGGGGCGTCAGCTCGGAAGACCTGCGCCAGGTCGGCATTGAAGGCGTGGTGGTCAACGCCTTCCACCTCCTGCGCCGTCCGGGCGCGCGGGTGGTCCAGGCGGCCGGCGGGATCCATCGGTTCATGGACTGGGATGGACCGATCCTGAGCGACTCGGGCGGATTCCAGGTCTGGAGCCTCATCCGCCAGGATCCGAACCGCGGCGTCATCCGCGACAACGAGGTCATCTTTCGGGAGCCGTCGACCGGCGAGAAGTGGAACCTGACGCCGGAGCGGATCATCAGCCTCCAGTTCCAGCTCGGCAGCGACATCACGGTCTGTCTTGACGATTGCACCGATGCCGATGCGCCCGAGGTCGAACAGGAACGGTCGGTCGAGCGAACGCTGCGCTGGGCGAAACGGTGTCGCGAGGAGTTCGACCGGCAGGTTGCGGAACGTCGGCAGGCCGATCCGCCGCGCATCTTTGCCGTCGTGCAGGGCGGTGGGGTGGAGGCGCTTCGACGCCAATGCGCCACCGAGCTGGCGGCCATCGGCTTCGACGGCTATGGCTTCGGCGGATGGCCGTTGGCTTCGGATGGCGCGCTATTGGTCGATCCGCTGCGCTGGGTCGCCGAATCGTTGCCGGTTTCGGCACCGAAGCACGCGCTCGGCATCGGCCGCCCGGATCACGTCGTGAACGCGTTCTCGCTCGGGTATTCGATCTTCGACTGCGCGCTGCCGACCCGAGACGCGCGTCACGGCCGGCTGTACGCATTCCGGCCTGGCTGGTCAGGCCGGCGCCCGTCGGTTGGTGATCACTTCTACCGTGCTGTCCGTATCCATGATCCGGAGTACCGGGTCGACCACGGGCCGGTCGAAGAGGGATGTGACTGTCTCATGTGCGCACGGCACTCGGCGGCTTACTTGCATCACCTGTTCAAGGTCGGCGATCTCTCTGCCGAACGGCTTGCCACGCTCCACAACCTTCACTTCTACGTTCGGTTGTTCGACCTCCTGCGCGGAGGTGATGGCTGAGGCCGGGACCGACGGGCTATCTCCCGTCAGGTGGGGCTTATCTCGGCATTCGGCGCTCCGGCCTCCGATTCCCGCCCGGTTCGGGCGTCAATGCTCATCTGGAGACGAATGACCGACGATCTAGGCGCGTCCGCCGTCGAAAGCCTCACATCGTGGGAAATAGCCCACCCCCGGCCGGCCGTACGCTCGCATCAAGAGTGGGCCATGGCCTGCGTGGCGTCTTCGCGACCCAGGGTGTCCGGATTGACGCCTCGCGCGCGTGCGAGGCGCTCCGCCAGCAACTGGAGTGCAACGGCCGCGGCGAGGAGCGGTCCCGCCAGGCCGGGTACGCGACCGATCTGGGGCAGGACGATTCGGCCCGCCGGCGTTGTATTGGCAGCAAGCGCGCCGTCGAACGTTTCGGCCAGGATGGCTGCGGATGGCATGCCGAGTGCCTCAGCTGCCGCAAGGACCTTGCGTGCGCGGTCCATGACGGGCGGCGGTCCGCCGGTGAGTACCGCGAGCAGGCCCGTCCAGCGCGTCGCTGCTGCGAGGTGGCCGTGCAGGATCGTCTCAAGCTCGTACGCCTGCGCCGTGAGTCGCGCTCCCTCCGCCACCTTGAGCGCCAGCTCCCGGGCGGTGACGTAGTCCGCTCCCGAACCGATGATCATCAGCGAATCGACACCGGCCAGACCGGCCGCCACACCCGCGGCGGCGCGGGGATCGGTGGAGACGTTCAGCAGCGCATGAATCGCCGCGGCATCCGGACGGCTCTTCGCCAGGCGCGCCACGAGTGCGATGCCGACCAGGATCGGCGACAGGTATCCGACGGTGTGGCACCAGCTTCGGTCCTGCTCGTCAGTCAGGATGACCAGCTCGGCAAGCTCCGCACCGGGCGAGCCGCCGCCGACCGTGATGAGCGCCGTTTGCGCACCGGCGTCACGCGCCGTGCGGATTGCGTCGTTGGTCGCGTGGGTCCCGCCCTCGTGCGAGACCGCGATGAGCAGTCCGTTCCGCAGCGGGCGGTGGAGCGTCTCGAGCGCCTGGACGCACCGAACTTCGCGTCCGGCGGGGAGGCCGAGTGCCTCGTTGAGCAATGCCGCGATCCCCATGGCCGCGTGCTCCGACGTGCCGCAGCCCGTGGTGACGATGGGCCGCCCAGCGTCCGCGCTTTCTCGGACCTGCGTGACCAGCGCCTCGAGCGCGTCGTCCGTGGCCAACCGCCGAATGAGGCGTTCCGCGAGCGCTGGCTCGGCGGCGATCATCTCGCTCATGACATACGGCGGTCGCGAGCGGAAGGTGGGCATCTCCGATGGTGCCCACGGTTGCGGCGCGCCTGGCAGTGGCGCTGACACCTGCCGCGTCATCCAGTGCCCCAACGCTTGTATTCCGTATCGCCGCCGACGCGCACCGGACGTAGCTCGGGCTCGGCGTCACATGTGCGGCCGACAAGGGCGGCACGTTCGAGATCCATGTCAGGCACCGACTCGATCTCGAGCAACAGGTCAGTCATTCCCGCATCGGTATGCGCACGCCGCGCTCGCGCGCGACGTCGATGGCGCGTTCGTAACCGGCATCAGCGTGACGGATGACGCCCATGCCCGGGTCCGCGGTGAGGACGCGCTCCAGGCGGGCGGCCGCCTCGGGCGTGCCATCGGCAACGATGACCATGCCGGCATGCAGCGAGTAGCCGATGCCGACGCCACCTCCGTGGTGGAAGCTGACCCATGTGGCACCGGCGGCGGTGTTGACGAGGGGGTTGAGGATTGGCCAGTCGTCGATTGCGTCGGATCCGTCGCGCATGGCCTCCGTCTCGCGGGAGGGGGAGGCA